>JAGCRL010000050.1 GCA_017964705.1 Alphaproteobacteria bacterium | reverse complement strand
TTTTTTAGCTGATTGATTGCTTTTTAAGTAAAATCGGCATATTATGATGCCCAAAAGAGGAGGTAATTATGAAAAAAGCCGTTTTTATAGTCTGTTTTGCTGTGGTTGCTTCGGGTGCGTATGTGGCGCACAGCATGATAAATCCGTGGATTGAGTGTGGTAATGACATCGCTTGCGGCGCGCAAAAAGCCGGTTTTAACTTTCCGCTCAAAGTGGAAAATTATACGGTGCGGGCGATGGATGGTATGCTGGAGCTGCGCTTTCCGTTAAAAGACGGGCGCAAAGTAATTGTGCGCAAGGCGGAAACCTTTGAGGGCGAGGCCGATGAAAACGGCATTATGGATATTTCCGGCGATTATAATCAGTATCCGGTCAATAAAACGGTTACGTTGGATAACGGGGTTAAATTCAGTGTACGGGGCGAAGATAACAGTTATAAAGTCGTGAACTTTGCCGCTGAAACCGGATATTACAGCATTATGTGCGATGAAGGGTTAAATAAGGCGGATATTGAGTATTTTTATGATTTGTTGGCCGAGGCGGAAGCCCCGAAATACGATGAAGACGAGCCGATGTAAATAATTCTGACGGATAGAACGGCCGCCCAAATATTGGTCTTTCAATTTGCCGGTGGAACGCTGAAGAATTTGAGCTACGGCGAAGTGCAACATTCGCTGTTTGGAGAAATCAAACTTCACGACGACAAACTTTCGCACCTCGTGGACGAACTGGAAGCCAAATATGGCCGCGGGATTGTTAAAACAAGGGTGTGATTTTTAATCAAAAAAGTTTCTTGTGTATAAATGGAAAAAATACTTGCCATAATGGAAAGTATGTGATAGCTATCAAACTGTAAAAAATTACAAAAGGGGCTTATTATGAGTAGAATACTGGGGCAAATGATACAAGAGCAGTTAAAGAAGCTCAAAATATCACAAAGAGAGTTGGCTATGAGGGCATGTGTAAAGGAAGCAGCATTATCTCGTTATATATCAGGACTTAGGGAACCTGATTATGATACATTAGCTAATATTGCGACAGCTTTGCACACAACAATAGATTATCTTTTGGGAGAGAATGATGATGAGTATTCTTTTCCACGTATAAGAGGAATTGTTGCACGCAATTCTAGCAAACTTACACCTGAGGAAAAAAGAATACTAATCAATACAATATTGGAGGGGTAGCAAGCTGAATGACTTTATGGAATGTAAGATACGAAGAAATAAAGAAGTTGGCAGTAGATATTTGTGAAAAATATGATGTAAGAAGTGTGCCAATTAACGTTTTTGAATTAGCGCTTAAATTAGGGATAAAGGTAATTCCTTATCCGGCAAAAAAACATGATATTTTTATAAAAGAATCTGATGACGGTTTTTTTATGTATGTGGATGAAGAACCGAGAATATACTACAATCCTGAAAAAATGTATGGTCGTATTAATTACACAATACTTCATGAAGTCGGACATATCCTTTTAGGTCATATACAAGAAAGTAATTTAGCAGAAACAGAAGCTAATTTCTTTGCTAAATATCTGTTGGCTCCGCCTCCGCTGATTCAAGAACTGCAATTAATTTCTGCTGAAGGTATAATAAATGCATTTGGTATGAGTTATGAAGCTTCGTGCAATGCGTGGAATTATTATACCAAATGGCTGAGAAAAACTAAAGGGATTTATAATCCTTACGAACAAAAAATGGTTAAACTGTTTAGAAGTAGTCTTGATGAATATTCAAGAAAATATCCGTTGGGGTTAATGTGTTGGCAAACAATAGAATAAAAAGGAGGTTCTGACTAAAGTATATACAATAAAAAAAGCATTGTAAAAGCCGTATTTAAGCGATTACAATGCTTCCAAGAATGGTGTTATCCATTCGTTAACTCAACACTAACAATGTAACACCATTTACCAAAAATGCAACACAAATTTTGTTGCGGAGTGTTAATTTTAGTTTAACGGAGGTAATTATGTTACAAAGTTATAATATAAGAAATGATAAAAAATTTTTGAGAAATAATTATGAAATGTCGGGATTATGGGAAATCCCCCATATAAGACGACAAGAAATAGATTTGAGTAATATCAAGTTGTTAGCCTGTTCACATACACGGCTTAACGAAGATGAACAACATCGTCAGTATGGTGTACATTTTTATGTAGATGACCCGAAATTTAGCGGAATTTACAACTATCCGGAACGGACATTGCAAAAATATGCACAATATCGCTTTTTGCTAACGCCTGACTTTTCGTTATATTCGGAAATGCCAATGTGGTTACAAATAGCAAATGTAGCTAAAAATCGTTGGTGCGGTGCATATTGGCAAGACAATGGATTGACGGTTATTCCGACAATCAGTTGGAGTAGTTCGCAGAGTTATGGCTTTTGTTTTGACGGCATAGAACAAAATACTATTGTTTCGGTTGGAATGATAGGTTGTAAAGGAAATAAACTCGGTTTTCTGCGTGGTTATGATAAAATGATGGAGAAACTCAATCCGCAAGCCATAATATGCTATGGTAAACCTTTTGAAGAAATGCAAGGCAACATCATTTATGTGCCGTTTGCACATACGAGAAAGGAGGCATAATATGGGAGGACGAGGAAGTTATGCATCTGGTAATCGGACTTATGAATACGAAACGGTGGGCACTATAGAAGGAGTAAAGGTTGTTCGCAGAATAAGCGGTAGTAATAAAGTTCCTGAAGAATCATATACAAGTAAGGCATATGTGCAATTTGATAAAGATGGAGATGTTAAAAGGTACAGAGAGTTCAAAGACGACCACACACCAAAATTTGATATAGACTATCAGCGAGAGCCATCCGTAAATAAAAGTGAAAAATCTTATCATATTCATTATTATGGTTCTCAATACAAAAATGGTAGAAGCGGTGCTATACCTATATCAGAGAAAGAATTATCCAAATATATTAAATTTTTTGATAAAAAAGCATTTAAGGAGATTAAATAATGATAGGAACAACAGAAAAGGAATTTTATGAACAATTATATTATGGCAGTGATATAGAAATGAAAGATAATAAATGGTATTATATGATATATAGTGCATACCTTGAAACCGGTGAACATTCTATCAGAGTGTGGAAATATGATTCATTGGGAAATGATGCGAAAATATCAGAAGAACTATATAATCACGTAAGTCAATTGCCAGAGCAAAGTATTGAACTTTTCAAAAAATCTAAAATATTTAATGGTAAATCATTTTTAGAGATAGAGAAAAATATGGAAATACTTTCAATGTAATGTTTGATTACACAAAACTATATTGCAAATATAGTCAATATTTTAAGGGAGAAATCAAATGAGTGCAGATAT
>JAGCRL010000049.1 GCA_017964705.1 Alphaproteobacteria bacterium | reverse complement strand
TATAAAAACAATCTTAAAATTAAAGTTAATTTTGGTGAGGTTGTCAGCATTCCCATAAATATCTTTATGAAGCATTAAGGAGCAGAAATGAAGGTATTGATTGAAACATTAAACAGCCGCAAAGGCTATAAATTCTTTGAAAATCGTGAGGAAATGGATGCTTATTTGGGCAGACATTGTGATAATATTTCCAGTTACGAGATTTTACAGGAAGACGATACCGCATCCACAAATGACATTTTGCAAGGTCTTGCCGAAGAATGCGAAGTGTTGAAAAACAAATTGTTCTATATATTCAGACAACAAGAGAAAATCAAAAGAGCCAAACAGTATCAACAACTTATCTATGCCGCAGGACGTTTAAGAGAGGCTAACGCTGCTATTAGAGGCTGCATAAATTAAAAAACCGCCACGTTTCCGTAGAGGTTTATTATGCTCTATTTCTCACATTCGCCGCAATTGGTGCATCCGTTGCAGATGAGTCTTGAACCGCAAGTTTCACAGTTCTTACGCCAGTGTTTAACATACCAGCCGTCATCAAAAAGTTCGCTTTGCGGCTTATGTAGTTGCCATTTAATCGGTTTGCCTGCAAATTGCAAACCAGACTTGTATGCTTGCTTACTTTGCAGGCGTTTGCTCGGCATTGTATAAACTTTGCCATCTTTCTCAAACTTCGTTCCTGTCTCTATAAAGCAAAACATCACATTTGCCGCCACACATTCATCATATAGCGATTTAACCCATTCGTATTTCAAAACACGGGAGCCATCATAATTTTCACCACCTGCGACAACTTGTTCAATTTGTCCGCTCTTAAGCCACTTTGCCAGTGTGATTTGACCGATGAACGGTGCGGTCATCACGCCTTTATGCTTGAAAGGCAAATCCATTAAAATCGGCAATCTTTCATCGGCTCTTACTTGATTTTCCGCCGTTACGCTGAAAAACACATTATCCCAACCGTTTCCCCAATCTTTAGGCAAATGTTCTGCCACTCTTTCAGGGCGTTTGGTAAGCAAATAAAATCCGACATCAGGACGCTTTTTAATGATATTCCACGCTTCATCACGCCACGCATCCGCTTCTTCCAGAAAGAAATCCGAAGTTAAACACGCACGCAAACATTCACCGCTTTTAATTTTATACGAACCATCGGCGTTTTTATGTATAGGATAATCAAAATTATTTTTGACTCGGTATATCTTGGAACCGTCAGCATTCCTCTGCTTGTCCAGAAAATACATATAGCAATGCTGACAACCTTCGCTCTTTTTTACGCAACCGTGTCACGGATTCCAAATATCGTGCATTATTTACCTCTTTATCGGGATAATAAATGTTTTTACCGAAATTGCAAGAAAAGTTCGGAAAATATTAAACCGCCACGTTTCCGTAGCGGCTTATAATATTACCAATCCTACTTCTATTTAACTTCTTTCCACCAAGCAGTAAATTGCTGTGAATTGTTCTTTAGTTCCACAATTTCGCCGATTTTCGGGGTAATAATGTTCAAATCCGTATTTGCGGCAAGTTCGCTAATCTTATCAAGCGGGTCATACCACGTATGATTACAGATTGAAAACTTGGAATTGTGCACCGGAATAATCCGTTTTGCTTTAATGTCCGTTGCAGATTGGATAAATTCTTCCGGCATTTCGTGGATATATCGCCAGTTTTATCTCGTCAAAAATCAGGGTGTCCACCACATCATATGCCGCCAGCACGCTCTTCATGGCCAGCATGATGCGGCTCAACTCGCCGCCGGAGGCGATCTTTGCGATGCGCCCCGG
>JAGCRL010000048.1 GCA_017964705.1 Alphaproteobacteria bacterium | reverse complement strand
ATTTTGATGCGGTGATAGAACGCGTTAAGGAATTGGATAATGATCCGGATAAATATTTGGCCATGTTGCGCGAAAACCCGATGCAGCCGGATTTTGATTTTGATCGACAAGAAAAGTACATCCAATGGCTTATCAGCATCATAGAAAAGGGAAATAACGCTATTAATAAAGATCCTTGTCGTATGAATGAAAAAAGTCTGAAGAGAACAATAAGGTCTCTCAAACAAGAGAATGCAGACTTAAAAGCTCAGATAGAGAATAGTAAGTCTGATGATTTTGTAGAACTAACCAATAAAAACAAATTACTATCTGAAGAAAATGTTCAATTGCGGGAAAATGTGCAAAATATGGAGAAACGGCTGAAAGATATTGCTAAACCTAAGCCTTTTCTTGAGTTTCCGACCAAAAGTACCGGCAACTTTCTCTGTCGCCGCATAGAGAAAAATGGTTATGTAAAAACATATATTTGTGGAATTTGTATACGAAAACGTCCGGTAAACTTATGTCAGTTTATTGATAGTCGTTTATATGAGTTGGAAAAGAGAATAAAAGCCTCACAAAATTAAAAGCAAAAGGGAGATTAAAATGACAAAAGTATTTGTTTCAGGGTGTTTTGACGTGTTGCATAGCGGACATATTCGTTTTTTTGAAGAGGCTGCGCAGTATGGTGATTTATATGTTTCCATCGGCTCAGATGCTACGGTTGAAGAGCTAAAACATCGCAAAACTTTATATAATGAAAAAGAGCGTCTGTATATGGTTTCATCTATTCGTTTCGTAAAACAAGCTTTTATAGCACAAGGCAATGGCAAACTTGATTTTAAAGAGGAAATTAAACAAATTCATCCAGATATATTTTTTGTAAATAGCGATGGAGATAGTGCCGAAAAGCGAGAATTTATTGAAAATCTTGGCATACGTTATGTCGTAAGCAATCGTATTCCTAAAGATTTACTACCTATCCGCTCGACTACTGCTATTCGGCAAGAACTACATAAATGAGTTTTTTTTTAATATTTTTGTTTAATTATTAAATATTGATTATTATGGATAATGTAAAAGAAGAAGTCAAATTGGCTCAAAATGGGAGTTTGCATGATTTGCAAACTTTTCTGAAAAGAACTTTTTTCTGTGAAGAAGCCCAAGTAGCATTAGTTGAGCGAAATGAAAATAAGTTAATTCTGTTGTATATCAAATACTACAGTCTAAAAGAAAAAGCTCAGCTGGCACTGGTTAAACAGAAAAATATTCAGGTTTTAAAGAACTATTTGGAAAAACACAGCCTCTGCATTTTAGCCCAAAAGGCTCTTGGTGAGGCGCTAATGTAAAAAAGAGGGAATACTATTCCCTCTTTTTTTTTTATACCAAGCTAATTTTTTAGTGGAAATAATATAAAAAAATGTTAAAAAACATATACAGATTATGTATCTATAAAAGAACTAATGATAGGACTAACATGGAAACCAGAAAATATATAGCAGCAGAAAAGAAACGTAGTGGACAATGCAACTGTGCTCAATCGGTTATTTGCACATATTGTGATAAAGCCGGTATAGATGAAGCAACCGCAACTGATATCGGCAATGCTTTTGCTGCAGGAATGGGCAACATGGAAGGAACTTGTGGGGCATTGGTTGGTGCCGGAGTAATATTAGGTCTTGTAAATAAAAACAAAGCAAAATCAATGAGAAAGATGCGCCAAATTATGGAAAAATTTCAACAAAGAAATAAAGCCACCCAATGTAAAATATTAAAGGGTATTGATAATAATCAAGCGCTTAGAGAATGTCCTGAATGTGTTGCTGATGCCGCAGAATTTTTGGAAGAGATGCTTTCAGAAAGTTAATGTTCTAAATTAATTTAATCATATAATAAATTGAATAAAAATAAAATATTATAATTAGTCTGTATCAAAGTGCTAAGCACTTAATTTAAAATAATATATCAGAAAATATACATCGTTTATATAACTTCATTTAATACAATATTAACTATTAATAGGTAGAATAACCATAATAATAAATTGACAGTTTTTTAAATACATAATACATTATTGTCCGGTAGTATGTTTTTTAAGGGTTATGCATGTGGGGATTGTGAATAGAGTTATTTGTGCGAGAGCGCTAATAGTAAGCGGTATTTTCTTAAATATGGCAATAGCCATACCTTTTTCGTATGCCACTGATTATAATGTCGATACATGGGAAGCACTTCAATCTGCACTTAATAATGCTTCAGATGGTGATACCATTATCTTAAATAACAGTATAAGTATACCGCAGGCTTCAATCAATATAAACAAAAATATAACCATAGACGGGCAAGGGCAATATTGTTTGTATTCAGCCTCTTTAAGTGGATTTACTGTTGCTTCGGGAAAAAATGTAATATTTAAGAATATCGGTAAAGCAAACGTAAACTATGAAACAGGTGAAATAACATATGTCGAACACAGCGGATTGCAAGGATTTAAGAGAAATTCCGGCGGATCATTGCAAAATAACGGCACTTTAACCCTGGATAATGTTATTTTCTATGGCAATAATGGTAATGGGGGGCATGGCAAAGCAGTATATAACAGTTCCGGCAATACTGTAAAAAGTGTTACTGGGAAATTTTTAAATAACACAAATGGCGCAGGAGCGCTGGCAAACTACGGAACTATAGAGTACATTGAAGCAGATTTTGTTAAAAATAGCGGCGGTACACATGGTGGGGCAATTTTAAATAATAATGGTGGCAAAATTTTAGAAGTAAGAAACTCTAATTTTATTGCTAACAGTTCGACGCGCTCAGGAGGAGCTATTAGAAATCTTGAAGGAATAGGAAATGAAGTAACAATATATGATTCTATTTTTAGATTTAACAGTTCTATACAAGGTGGTGCTATCAAAAATGGTAATTCTGCTTCGAACCTTTTAGTTGTAAATGGTTCTATATTTGATAGAAATTACTCTGTGCACGATACTCAAACTTCCGCTTCACTACCTGGGGGCGGAGCTATAAGCAGTAGCGGCGGTGATGTACATATTACGGATAGTCAATTTATAAACAATGTAGCAGCACATAACGGAGGGGCAATTCTTTCTCAAGGTCCGTTATATATAAATGCTAAAGAAACAAACATAGAATTTAAAAATAACAAAAGCGGTGCAACAATAAGCAACGCCGGTGTCAATGCAACAGTAACCGGCGGTGTATACAATGATTTATATTTATTACATGATGCCTCTATAAGTGCAAATACCGGAAAGATTATAACTTTCAATGGCTCTGTTGTGAACGGCGATAATGAGGTAATCATAAGATTAAATAATGATGCTGATATAAAAGGTGGAAATTATACATTTAATAATGAGGTATCAGGCGGAACTCTTAGCCTGTATAACGGCGCTAATATAAAACTCGGCTCATATGAACAAGAAGATGGAACAACCTCATATGGAGTATTGAGTAATGTTACGCTGCAGAATGATGCAATTGCAGGTGGAGCAATTGATTTTCAAAATAATCATACTGATGAACACCTATTAAAAGCCTTAACACTTGCCAGTGACATTAATATTAAAATAGATGCAGATTTAGCTAACGGTATTTCAGATTATTTTGCCGCCAGTTCTTATACAGGCATTGGAAAATTAAATATTATAGGAATAAATCTTTTATCAGAATCTCCTATAGATGTTACCACAAAAATCAGCAATAGTGTGCTAAAAAATGCAATTAATTTATCAATAAATGAAGTTGACAGTGCAACCACCAGTTATGCTTTATTATACGATAATACGCAAAGTGATGGCGGTTATTTAAAATTTAGTACAGGTAGTACTGGAAATACAAATTTAGTAATAGTAAATAGAGCAAATGATAGCCAAAGAATTTATTCTCTTGCTGCTGATGAGAATATTGCAACTGACATTGCTCAAATTGGCGATAGCTCGACATCAATTGGTGCGATGGGGGGGGGGGCTGGCGCTGTATTCACTATAAATGGCAATAGTAACTATTCTATATTAGGCGAAAATTATGGTGGAATTACCATAAACTCCGGAAAAACATTAAACATTAACAATGTCGGTTCACTAGATGAAAACGGAAATGCTAAAGCAGCATGGAAAGGGTTTAAAGACACCTTATTTACCGTAAATAATGGCGGAACATTAAATTTAATAGGTGAAAATGTAATAGCTGAAAATACAACTACGAACCAAAAATCATTAATATCTAATAATGGTGGGACAATAACAATATCAGAAGGAAAGCTTAATATATTAAATAATAATTACAATGCTTCATTAATTAATAATACAGCTGGAACAATAGATAAATTTGCCACTCTTGTTAAAGGAAATCAGGTAAAGGTAAATCTTGATAAATTTTACGGTGGGATAATATATAACTATGCCGATACTGGGAAAACGGCAAAAATCAATGAAGTGTCAGGGGAAATTTCTGATAATGAGATAAATAATACCAAAACTCACGAATATGGCGGTATTATATATAATTATGCAAAAGGCGACGCTGAAATTGACACAGTATCTGCAACAATAAAATCAAATCAAATAAAGACTAATTCAGGAATGTATGGCGCAATAATTCGCAATGAGGCAGAGAATGGAAAAGTAACAATTGGCAAAGTATCGGGGAATATAGAAGATAACACTATCACATTTAACAATGATGGTTATGGTGTTTTAATAAGTAATAAAGGGAACAAAAAAAGTGCAGAGATAGGCAGTATTTCCGGAAATATTGAAAACAATATAATTAATTTGAATAGTAACAAAAAGCTGTACGGTGGAATTTCAAATGAAGGAAATGACGGAGGAACAGGCAGAATAGGAAGTATAACCAGTGATATTTTAAACAATAAATTTTCCAGTGCAAACGGTACGCTTCAAGGTGGAATAATATACAACTACGCCAAAAGCGCCGATACGCTTATAGGAACTATTTCCGGTAATATAAACAATAATCAGTTTAATTTTAAAGCAGCAGATGGTGCAATTGTAGAAAATAAATCAGAAAACAATCATGTTTCCACAATTGAATCCATATCGGGGAACATAGAAGAAAATATTGTGTTGGCAACCAATGAAATATATGGTGGAATTATTCATAACCTGTCTTGGATTAATTCCGTTTCCGGCAAAATAACAAACAATTATGTTGAGTCTCAAAATAGTACCATAAAAGGTGGTGTATTGTTTAACGATGCAACTGGGAATATTCTAGTAACATCAGATATAGAAAACAACTACACTAACACTAAAAATATAACATCCTCGATGGGCGGAATAATATTTAATTCCGGAATTATGACACTTGCCGACAGTTCTGTTAAAGGTAATGCTACAAACATGGGAAATGTAATTTCAAACATAGGCACGCTTAATATCCTTGCAGACAATAAGAATGTTATTTTTACAGAAAATAGAACAAATGCAACTGTCAGTAGAGATGAAACAACTGGTGATGTTTCTGTTACAGGTGGTGATGCTATTGATATCCAAAATAGAACAAGTGCTATATTAAATTTA
Organism: Alphaproteobacteria bacterium; assembly: GCA_017964705.1. Lineage (GTDB taxonomy): Bacteria > Pseudomonadota > Alphaproteobacteria > RF32 > CAG-239 > CAG-267. Next base: position 2,525 of record JAGCRL010000048.1, on the reverse strand, counting down.
TATGCTAAGACCGGAAAAACAATCACATTTGATGGTGAAATCAGAGATGATGATACTGCAACGGCATTTGTAGGTGGTACATATGATGATAACGGAACAGAGAAAAAATATGATGGCTCAGTAATATTTAATAATACGGTTGCTTTAGCAACATTAAATATCCAAAATAATGGAAATGTGGTATTAGGCGTTAAAGATTCTAAGTATGGTTTATTGAATTTAATAAATTTAAAAAATGATACGAAAAATGGATTAATTAATACTCTAAATAATCATATCGAAAGTCATCAAGTAGGGAAAGTTGCGTTAAACTCTGCCCTTAATATCAATATAGATATGAATGTAAGTGATAGTCTGACAACAACGGCGGATACATTTACGGTAGGAGCAAATAGCACAGGAACTTTTAATATTACGGATCTTAATATATATGGCGATGGTGCTACGAATTTCTTATCATCAACAGAATCTAAAGAGGTTGTTCAGAAAATATTAAATGATGCAAACAGTAATACCAAGATAACTCTTTCAGATGATGTTAAAACCGAATATGGAGCGGATATAGCAGATGAGGTAATTGAAGGAACGGTAGAATTTTCAGGAACGTCAATAAAATATAATGATGTTTTCGGGAAATATGAATACACACGCTCAAGAGATGCTGAGATAGCCGTTGTTGGTTCAGCAACAGGATTAGCTGATTCTATCAGATGGGCTATAACAGTAACAGACGGTACTCCAACATTTACACAAATAGAAGATAATTTGCATTTAATTAATGTAGCCACAGGTGAAAACAGAGTGTTTGATTTTGATGGTACAACGAATACATATACATCAATATCAGATGCCGGGACGACCTCAACTGGAAAGTTAACAATAAACGGCACAAAATCCGGTAGTAATTATTCTACCATAAATGCAGATGGAAACAGTCTTTTTGATATGTCTGTAGCAAATACTACTGTTGAAATTAAAAATACCAAAATTACAAATGCAGAATATGTTGCAAATGTTGCCAGCGGAAATACATTAACATTAAATAATGCCTTTATTGATAGCAGTAATACATCAGGTATTTCAAATGCGGGAACATTAAATTTAATTTCGAGCGTAGTAAATAAAGATATTAGTGGTACCGGTTCAACAACCATCGGTAGCGGAACAACAACATTAAATAATGCTAATTTAACACAAAATAATTTATCTGTTATAGGCAATTTAGTTGCTACCGGAGATCCTGAAACATATAGCATTACGGTAAACAATCATGGAAGCGTGGCCAATGGTAGCAGTATAACCAGTAGTAATTTTATTCTTGGTGAAAATGCAACATTTACGAATGAAGGATCAATCATATCAACATTTCTCAGTATTTCCGAGGGTGCTACAATAACTAATATAAACGAGTTAAGCACAAGCGGACGTGGCACAAATGATGGTACAATAAACGGAAATGGTACATTTATAAATAGTGGTGTATTTCAAAATAATGGTATAATAAACCAAGAAGTAGAAAATTATGGCCAAATAACATCTGATGCCTCTAATTTAAAAGACAGAGTTATTCAACACGGACATTTATATTTAACCGGTGGAACAACTCAAGCTGATATCTTTCACGGTACAGAATATAATAAGACCTTTATAACTGGCTCAGTTACTGTCGGCACAGTTATCAAAGAAAACACCATCATTATAGAAGAAGGCGGAACTCTTAATCTGTTAAAAACAGCAGATATTGATGATGCGAATAGTTTAATATTTAATAAAGGAAATATTAACCTACAAAAAGAATCAACAACCGATAGTTTCAGTCTTGGTAATGTTGATATTCAGGAAGCTGCAGGTGGATCCATAGATATTAATTTAACAGGTAATACAGCCGTTAAATCAGCCGATAATATTTCTGCAACAAGTGTTTCTGGATCTGAAAAAATATATATTAATCATTTAAATATAGTAACGCCAAACAGCGGAGATGCAGATCCAAGTTATGCAAAAATTGCAGATAATGCATTAAAAGACAGCGTAGATTTAGGTGATAATGCCGGAGCACATGTAGATAAAATTACTCAAAATGGCTTTATGATTACTTATGGAAAAGATTTAGCAGGTGAAAATACCGGAGGTTTCCTTGAATTTGCTTATGTGGATTTAGTAACAGCGGCACGTGCAACAACAAAATCCAGAGTATACATTATGGGTAGCTCTGATGAAGATATTGTAAGCCAATTAACTGAAGATGGTGGAACAGGTATAACCGATAGCACGCATTTATTTGGCGGTCTATCTTTAAGTGTAAATGGCGCTGGAACGCAATCTGTTATTGGTGGCGGAACGACTGGCGGCATAGAATTAGCTGAAACGCAAACCTTAAGCTTAAATAATATTTTGGGGTATAAAGGCTTTTCAACCGGTATCACCAACAATGGCACATTAAATATCACAGATGTAAAATTCAGTGAAAATACGACAGATATTGAAAACAATGCCACCTTAAATTTGTATGGGGAAGATGAGTT
>JAGCRL010000006.1 GCA_017964705.1 Alphaproteobacteria bacterium | reverse complement strand
TTGGATACGTCTGTGATTGCTGCTTCAGCTGCTGCGAAAGCGTTTTCAGCTGCTACCTGAAGGTTGTTAGCGGAAACGTATTCTGCGTTAGCCTGCTCGTAAGCTGCTACAGAAACTTCGAGGTTGGAGCCTGCAACTGTAAGGTTTGCGATTGCATCGTCTTTTGCCTGGTATGCAGCGTCCTTATCGTCGGTTGTGTTAGCGATGTTAGCGTTGGAGATTGCTGAACCGGACTCAGCTACGATTGTTTCCTCGTTAGCTTCGAAGTTAGCAAGTTCGTTATTAACTTCATCAGCGCCTGCACCGGTGATGCCTTCGATATCAACGATTCCGTCTTCGATTTCTTCAGCGGTGGTAAGGTCTGTTTTTGCTTCTTCGATAAGTGTTGTAACTTCTGCTGCTGTATTTAATTCTTCGGCATAAGAGCCGATTGTCTGTCCAAACATAATAGAAAAGCTAAGTGCAACTGCAATAGCTTTTGTTAAGGTTTTTCCTACTCTGTCGATTCTTCTCATCTTTCTTCCTCCTGAATGATTTGTCGGCGATTATTCATCTCTTTACTAATTAAGACTTGGGCTTAGCCTTTGTCGGTTCGCTTGTTTGAGATAATAATTCGTTAACATTTTTGAATTCCGTTTCAATTTTGTCTTGCATACAATATATCGACCGGATTTGGAAAAACAATAGACCTAACCCGTATAATATTCGGTTAATAATTTTTGGAGGCAAATTTAAAATATCCATTGTATAAAATGAGAAAGTATGGTAAAACAGTATGGATATATCCCGTGATACAGGATATCGACCGCTTTCTTTTAACGCGTGGGACAGCGATCCCCTTAAAGAAAGATATGCCCGGACGGACAGGCGGGTCGAAAGCCGACTGCGAGAAATCGCAATATTGATTGAGAAGGCCACTTGGTCAGGCTCACTTTTATAAGATGATAACTTACAATCAAAATCACTTGTGAAACGGTCAATAATATTCGGTAGATTCTGTAGTTAGGCAGTTAATCCGGGAACACATAAGACAGTATGGACATTTTGCAGGTGTTTCACGACGCGTTGGACGTCGGGGCGCCTGTTTTTGTTTTCCAATTTACTTTATTGAAAAGGCTAAACCATATATTGCCCTCGGGAGACGTTCTCACTCTGTTCTTTGGCGTAACGGACACGTAAGCGGCTTGAGGGACACCCGCTAAGTGCCGACGCGTCGAAAAGCTCCCGCGAACAATATATGATTTACCCTTTGGTGGAGAGTTATGAACTTAGAAAAACAAAAATCGGCGCCGGTGTATGAAGCGCTTGAACATTTCAGAAAACAGAGAGTTGTTCCGTTTGATGTGCCGGGACATAAAAGAGGAAGAGGTAACCCTGAACTGGTAACGCTTCTTGGTGAAAAGTGTGTCGGACTTGATGTTAATTCAATGAAGCCCCTTGATAATCTGTGCCATCCCGTTTCCGTTATATTGGAAGCGGAGAATTTAGCCGCAGAAGCTTTCAAAGCAGCACATGCATATTTTATGGTAGGCGGAACGACTTCGGCCGTTCAGAGTATGGTGCTTACGGCTTGCAAGGCTGGCGATAAGATTATACTGCCGAGAAATGTGCATAGGAGTGTTATCAATGCGTTGGTGCTTTGCGGTGCCGAGCCTGTTTATGTGAATCCTGAGGTGGATAATCATATAGGTATTGCGCTTGGTATGGAGATATCAAAGGTGCATGAGGCTATAGACAAGAATCCGGAAGCCAAAGCTATCTTTATTAATAATCCTACTTATTATGGAATATGTTCCGATTTAAGAGCGATTGTTAAGCTGGCTCATGAGCACGGCATGATGGTGCT
>JAGCRL010000047.1 GCA_017964705.1 Alphaproteobacteria bacterium | reverse complement strand
TTACAAGTTCATCAATATCCGAATTATAAGGTGTTTTTCGTTGTAAAACATCATTAATCATGGTTTGAGCAAGGGATTGCGCAGAATTATTAAACTTTTGAATAGCTTGTAGCGAATAAAAACTGGATTTTTTGTTTTTACGAGCAATCAATGCCTTTTTCTGTTCTTCTTTAAGCATATGTGCTATAAGAATAAGATCTCTGGCACTTAAAGTTTTACGATATTTATTTCTTAATACTGCAAAATCATTACGCCGTAAAAACTCTAATCGCGCTGCATCTACCGGTTCTCTGAATGCTTCTAAAGTAGAGGCAGTGGATGTCACCGGTTGTTCTTCTTGATTATCTTCTTCATCTTCAAAGTCATCATCATCGAATTCTTCTTGTTCTGTGTGCATAGCGGCTAAAGACTCATCTTCATCATCATTTTTCTTATCTTCTTTTTGCGGATGACTAACAGTAACAGGTTCTGCTGACGGGGAGGTACTTTGAGACACAGTTGCAACAGGAGCGATACTTTTTGCCATATTTGAAATTTGATCTTTTTGTCTGTTTGTTCCAAATCTGCTGGAAAGCTGTGCAATCTCACTAGTATAAGGGGTTACGCCTTGTAAAATTTCATCAATCTTTTTTTGAGATAAAGTTTGTAATAAATTTTTGAAATTTCTAATGGCCTGCAGTGAATAAAAACTGGACTGAGTTTTATCTTTTCTAGCCTTCATCGCATTTTTTTCTTCTTTATCAAGTATTTGTGCTATATATAATAACTCGGCGATACTTAAATTTTTTCCGGATTTACCTTTTAAGATAGAAAAATTACTTTTTTTCAAAGATTCTTCACTAATAAGTTCTTTTGTTTTTCTTTTAGCAATAGTTTTTTGCTTATTTTGAGATATAACTGCTAGCTTAAATGTTCTTTCGGCCTTTTTAACATTTTCTATAATAGGTTTATAAGAAGATTTCTTTAAGACAGCTAAATATTCCCGCATAACATCATAAGCATCATCAGCAATAGAAATCTGGCCTTCTATAAAGCTATGCAAAAAATCAGCACTTTGTTTTTCAACAGCAAGTGAATTTTGCCCCAAATAAGTTTTATGATTATAAGAAAGTGGAACACTTTCTTGTGCTTCCTTATACATCGTGAGTAATTTTTTATCAATAAACTCTATTTTTTTTACAGGCATTCTAAACCTCCTAATCCAGGACTAAATTGCTAACACCCAAATATATATCATCAAAAGAAAATTTTGTCAATATTTTGTTTATAAAATATCTCACATAAATTATTATAACCAATAAAAGTAAATTTATTTTAAACAAAAAATATCTTGCGTCAAAAAATGTTGTATTTTATAATCAATCCGTCAAAGAAAGTAAAAACTTTGAATTTTTATATTTCTTTGGTGAATAATATATACTAATTTCACTAAGAGGAAATAAATGAAAATATTAGTCGGAATGAGCGGAGGAGTAGATTCTTCCGTAGTTGCTTGTTTATTAAAAGAGCAAGGGCATGAAGTCATTGGGGCTACCATGTCTATTTGGGATAAATCACGGCACTATAAGATAAAATCACACAAAGATGCTTGCTTTTCTCCTCACGAAGAAGAAGACATTAAAGTAGCCCAAACTATCTGCAAAAAATTAGATATTCCATATTATGTTATTGATTGTACAAAACAGTATCAAAAAATGGTATTAGATAATTTTAAGCAAGAATATCTGGCAGGACACACACCTAATCCCTGTGTAATGTGTAATGCCACAATTAAGTTTGAGGCTTTACCTAAAAGTGCTTTAGAACAAGGAATAATTTTTGATAAATTTGCAACCGGTCATTATGCTCGTTTATCATATAACGCAAAATTACAACGCTATCAATTGCAGCGTGCGGTTGATTCCAAGAAAGATCAAAGTTATTTTCTGTATCGTTTGCAACAAAATCAATTAGCCAAAATTTTAATGCCATTAGGTGAATATACTAAAGAGAAAGTCCGTGAAATTGCTCGTAAATATGGTTTAGAAATTAGTGATAAGCCTGATAGTCAAGATTTTTATACCGGCGATATTAATGATATTCTTGAACAACCGCCGCTAATAGGTAATTTTGTTGATAAGAACGGTAAGATATTAGGTCATCATCAAGGAATATGGAACTTTACCATAGGGCAGCGCAGGGGGCTTGGTATTAGCACAGACAGGCCATTATATGTCATTGGTCTAAATAAAGAAAAAAATGAGGTCGTTCTAGGATATGCTGAAGATGGTTTAAAAAATTCATTAATAGCAGGAGATTTAACGTGGCTATCAATTCCACCACTTACTAAAAAAACAGCATTAAGAGTAAAGTTACGTTCATCTCAAACACCAATAGATGCAGAAATTGAACTGAAGAGAGAAGAAGCCATCGTTCATTTTTATGATAAACAAAAGGCTGTTGCTCTAGGGCAGTCAGTAGTTTTTTATGATGATCAAGACTATGTACTGGGTGGCGGAATAATTAAAGGAACACAAGATGCGGCTTAGTAAAGCTCAAATAATTAAATTGCTGGCGGATCAAAAAAATCAAGATAGTTTATTGTTAAAAGCAGATACTATACGTCATAAATATGTCGGTGACGAGGTTCATTTACGTGGTTTAATAGAGTTTTCTAATATTTGTCGTAATAATTGTTTGTATTGTGGAATTCGCCACGGAAATAAACAGGTTATAAGATATCGTTTAGATGAAGATGAGTTAATTGAAACAGCACGCAAAGCCGCTGCTTTAGGATTTAAAACGATAGTTATGCAATCCGGAGAGGATACATATTATACTAAAGACAAATTATGCCATATAATTGAAGCTATTAAAAAATTTGATGTAGCCGTAACATTAAGCATCGGTGAGAGGAGTTATGAGGAATATAAAGCGTTTAAAAATGCCGGAGCAGACCGTTATTTAATGCGTATAGAAACCACAGACAAAGATTTATATCATCAATTAGATCCCAAAATGAGTTGGCAACATCGTTATGAGTGTTTGCAGTGGCTAAAAGAACTTGGCTACGAAGTCGGTTCCGGTATTATGGTAGGATTGCCTCAACAAACCATAGAAAGTATTGCAGAAGATTTATTATTTTTAAAAGAACTGGATGTAGATATGGCAGGTATCGGTCCGTTTATTCCACATCCTCAAACTCCATTAGCCCAAGAAAAAGGCGGAACACTAGATTTAGCCTTAAGAAGTATGGCAATTATGCGATTGTTATTACCGGATATTAATATTCCGGCCACCACGGCAATGGAAAGTTTGCCTCCACAAG
>JAGCRL010000046.1 GCA_017964705.1 Alphaproteobacteria bacterium | reverse complement strand
CCCTCTCTGGCCACCATTTAAAACACCCTATTCGGGTGTTTTTTTTATTTGTGTTCGGGGATCGAACCGAGGTTCGAGCTTGCGTCGTAAAGTTCGTGCTTTTTGCACTCACTAACTACGCTTCGGACAAGTAACAGTAACGCTTGCTTTGTTTGTGTTGCCACAAAGTCGCTCGCTAACAGTTACTGATGCTCTCGGCAAAAACAATTCACCGGATTGTTTTTGCTCTCAGAGCCCTCTCTGGCCACCATTTAAAACACCCTATTCGGGTGTTTTTTTTATTTGTGTTCGGGGATTATATACTGTAGCCAACCACAATTCAAAAGGACGAGAGATTGTCCTTTTTTTCATTTTATTTATAAGTGCTTAAGCTTAAAATCAAAAAAAATACACAATTTCAAGCATTTATTTAATCTTGACATACCCCTTAAAAAATGGTATACTAGAAGTGTTAAAATATAGATATAGTAATTATTGGGTTTGTCTTTTTCATAGTTTTAGTTTTGAAGTTATACTTCAAGTGAAATTATATGACTATTCCCATACTAAATATAGAAAAACAGTATAAGTATAACTAAAAATAGAGAGTATGAAGAAGAACATGAATTTTGTTGTACCCTGCGGATACGTGGGCTACAGCAAACTGACATCAAGAGTTTACATGCCTGGAAAGTTCATCAACCCGTTCACCGTGAGCCTCATAGACATTAGCACAAAAATTGTGAGGAATGCTTGTGAGGATCAGTTCAGAACCCAAAGGGAACCCTGCACGGTTAAAATCGAATATGAAGTATCTTATTCGCCTGTGGTCATTAAGGAGTATGTAGAGTATTTCGTTGAAACTGCATTTAAGCAGTGGATCAATTGCGTTATAGATGACGTAACAGCTCGGTATATGCATAATATAAATGCATACGAAATTATGTCACAACAACCATTTGATGATGACGAAGCGCTCATCGAGGCATCCGAAGTGGTTATCCGAAATGCTGTTGAAGAGAAAATTGTGAAAGAAATAGTTGATCGTGCAGCAACATCTTTTCCGTTTCTCAAAATCGCATTTCGCGTAAGAAACATCGGTGTTAAGCTGCTTTTATGAGCCTTAATGTAAACTCTAAAAACAAACCATTGTTCTCCCCAAAAGCCAACCGGCATTGGGGAGTTTTTTTATTTGTAAAGGGGAAAGATGGGTTATATCAAATGTGCCTATCCATAATTCAAACTAAAATAAGTAAATTTTATCTATTGCTTAAAATACATTTCTTTAGTTAGGATATATTTATAGCATTCAACCGGTTCATCCATAAAAGTATAGTTTGTCCGGCATGTTTCCGGTAATCGCTGAAAACCTAAATATTCCATAATTTTCCAAGAAGCTATATTATTAACGGCTGCTTTTGTTTGTATTGAATTTATTTTGACTTCCTCAAATAAGTATTTAATCATCGCTTCGGCGGCCTCGGTTGCATAACCTTTTTGTTGATACTTAGGATCAATGTACCACCCTATTCCTCTGATACTTGGGTCTGAGGTATCTATTTGATGTGAATCTATTTGACCAATACAGATATCCGTCCCTTTTAAAAAGATGCTCCATTTATAAACATTAAGGTCATTAGCATGTTCTTTTGATTTTTTATAAAATTCTTTTTGAAGCTCCCAATTCATTAAATTTTCGCGTGGTGCCGAAACTGTCAAATAGAAGCGATTGACATCAGGCAACATTAAAATTTCCCAAAGGTGCTTTTGTTCCTTCATTGTTTGAGACTTTAAATCAAGTCTTGGAGTTGTTAAAAACTTACTTCCTAAATCTTTCATTTTCACCTCTGAGAATTATTTTATATCCGGATCAAATGTTTCAACATATTCCCATTTACCATCTTCTAATGTAAAATGGAAACATTGAGCCATATGTACATCACCGACTTTTTTCCCGCATGCCCAACACAATGCGCGTGTTACACCACCATGCGAAGCGATAATTATATTTGTATGCTTATCATGGGTTACAATATCATCAAGACATGATTTTATACGATTAAAATTTTCGTTAATTCTTTGTTGTTTGGGATCATTTGCAGCATACCAAAATCCAAAAGCTGTTTCAATTAACCTATCATCGGGAATTACTTTAACATCAGGATTGTGATTAACAGCATCTTTGGCCGTATCAATAGCACGTCTGAGAGGACTTGAATATGCGACTTCAATATTTTTATCAGATAAAAACTCAGCTAATTTTTTCACCTGTGCAACACCAACTTCATTAAGCGTTGATTCTTCATCTATTCCATCTCGCTGACCATGCCTGAAAAAATAAAAATGGCGTTTCATATTTATTTCCCCGGAAAAGATATGAAAGTTCAAAGACTTATTTCTCTTTTTTCTTTTTCTCTTTGTTTTTATGTGTTGCATACCAAGCTATAATTGTCGGTAAGACATATTTTTTGAAAATATTGATAATTTGTTGTTGCTTTCTGGTTCCTAAATCACACCACCACTTCCAACAACGTTTAATAAAGCTTTCTTTTTTAACAACAACTTCTTTGCTTTTTGTCGGGGTCAGTTCTTTCTTGGGTAAATTCCAAGGCTTTATTGCACAGGTATGAGGCCTTAACATTTCTACAATTCCATCATCTGGCAAATATGCACCATGCAAACGTTTTAATGTGCCATCTGAAGCTAGGAACAAGCAATCGCCGCGACCGATTAAATTTTCTGCTCCGGGAGTATCCAAAATAGTTTGAGAATCAACTCTTGAGGCAACTTTATAGGCTAATCTGGTCGGGAAATTGGCTTTTAGCACACCGGTTACAACATCAACTGACGGACGTTGTGTAGCTAACAGTAAGTGAATACCGGCGGCACGTGCCTTTTGTGCTAAACGTATAACATCTTTTTCTACTGATTTATCTACGGACATTAAATCTGAAAATTCATCAATAATGCATACTATATATGGTAAATGACCGTCTCCTTTTTCATTATATTCAGCCAGGTTTTTAACCATATTTTCTGAAAATATGTCATAGCGCTTATCCATTTCTTCGGCTAATAAAGACAAAACGGCAACAGCATCTTCACTTTCTGTGATAACCGGTCCCATCATATATCTTTGGTTATTATAAATGCTGAATTCTATTTTTTTAGGATCTATCAATACAAATTTAACATCTGCAGGCTTTTTGGAGGCAATCAGCGATAACATAAAAGTATTTAGACCAACTGATTTACCTGAACCGGTTGTTCCACCAATTAACATGTGCGGCATTTTAGCTAAATCGGCAAATACGGGGGTACCTTTTATATCTGCGCCAAGGCAAATCGGTAAAGTATATTTAGCGGCAGCTTTTTCAAATTCTACAGATGCAACAATTTTCTTAAAATCAACTGTTTCAAACTCATCGGCCGGAATTTCAAACAAAATTGTATTTCCTGTTTCTGCCGGTTCTACTCGCAATGTTGATACGCCTAATTCGCGACGTATGTCTTCTAAGGACGTTGTTATATTTTTCAGTTTTGTTCCAGGAGCTGGTTCAAATTCTATAATTTTTAATAGCGGACCGCGTGTTTCGCTAATAATTTCTCCAGAAATTGCATAATTCTTCAAAACAGTTTCTAAGTTTGCCATGATTATTCCTCTACCATTAAAATTTGCTTTGCTGATGATTATAATCAATAAAAGTTAAAAAAAGCAATAGATTATCTCAAAAATGTGATTTTTGTGTATTGTTGGGGAGATGTAGAAGAAAATACTTGTCTTTTTTTCTATTTTGAATTAGAAAACTAGAGAATTTAATTTTATTGAGAGGATAACTATGGCTAATCCAGTAGATACAAAAATAATAAGCAAATTGGCTGAAATCTTGGATAAAACGAATCTGACAGAATTGGAATATGAAGATGAAACCTGCCGTATTTCGCTGGCTCGGAATAACGGAGGGGCAATCGCTTCCAATGCTTATGTGCCTGTACAGGCTCCAGTTACCATGCCAATGGTCGTACCCGCAGCACCTGAAGTTGCGGAAGCACCTGTTGCTGATGAGGATTATTCTCAAAATCCTAATGCTGTTAAATCTCCTATGGTTGGCGTGGTTTACCTTTCTGCAGACCCTAAAACACCGAATTATGTTAAACCTGGGGATACCGTTACCGAAGGTGATACATTGTGTTTAGTGGAAGCTATGAAGACTTTTAACCCGGTTAAGGCTCATAAAAGCGGTAAAGTTACTAAAATTTTGGTTGAATCCGGCGATCCGGTTGAATATGGTGAACCCTTAGTGGTGATTGAATAAGCTTTAGGAGAACGTTATCTGATGTTTGAAAAAGTTTTAATTGCTAACCGTGGAGAAGTTGCCCTGCGTATTCATCGTGCTTGTAGGGAAATGGGTATTCATACGGTTGCTGTTCATTCTGAAGCCGATGCAAATGCAATGCATGTGCGCTTGGCTGATGAAGCAGTATGTATCGGGCCTGCTAAATCATCTGAATCTTACTTAAATAAACAAGCTATTATTTCGGCAGCTTTAATTACCGGTGCAGATGCCATTCACCCTGGTTTCGGGTTCCTTTCAGAAAATGCTGATTTTGCGGAAATGGTTGAATTGCATGGAATTACTTTTATCGGTCCGACTGCAGAACAAATGCGTCTTCTTGGCGATAAAATTACTGCCAGGAAAGCTGCTATTGATGCTGGATTACCTATTACTCCAGGTTCTACAGAATTAGAAAATGTTGAAGATGCTAAAACTTGGGCTAACAAAATCGGTTATCCGGTTATTATTAAAGCCAAAGATGGTGGCGGCGGTAAAGGTATGAAAGTTGCTTTTTCGGATGAAGATATCGAAGAAGCTTATACTATGGCTAAAGCAGAAGCTAAAGCGGCTTTTCCTTCTGATGTTGTTTATATGGAGAAATATCTACAACACCCGAGACATATCGAAATACAAATATTGGCTGATAAATTCGGTAATGTTATTCATCTGGGAGAAAGAGATTGCTCAATCCAAAGAAACCACCAGAAAGTTATTGAAGAATGCCCTTCCCCCGCACTTAACCAAGATCAACGTCGTGAAATCGGGGAAATTGTCTGCAATGCTATCAAAAAAATCGGATATCAAAATGCCGGTACATTGGAGTTTATGTATGAAGACGGTAAGTTTTATTTCTTGGAAATGAATACACGTCTGCAAGTGGAACACCCTATTACCGAAGCGGTATCCGGTATTGATATTGTTAAAGAACAAATTCGAATTGCTTCAGGCGCAGCACTTGGCTATACACAAGATGATATCCAGTTTAGAGGACATGCTATTGAGTGCAGAATTAATGCAGAGGATCCGGATACTTTTGCACCTTGTCCGGGAAAAATTACTGAATGGCATGCGCCAGGAGGTCTTGGTATTCGTGTTGATTCGGAAATATATTCCGGTTATACCATTCCTCCTTTTTATGATAGCATGATTGCTAAACTTATTGTGCATGCTAAAACCCGTAATGCTACTTTAATGCGTTTACGTCGTGCTTTGGAGGAATTTATTATCATGGGTGTTAAGACAACTATCCCTTTACATCAGGAAATTATTTCTCAGCATGAATTTATCGACGGGCAATATAATATTCATTGGTTGACGGAATATATGAATAAACGGCAAAAATAGGAGTGTTATGCAAGATAGATTATCCATAAAAAATGTTTATGAAAGTGCTTCCTTATATGTTGTTAAGCATATCTTTGCTTTCGTATTTTTAGTTGCTTTTTATTATCTGGGAAATTTGTTACCTATATTCATTGGAACAACATCTTTTAAGCTGTTGATGATACCTTATTATTATTTGTTTCTGTATTTTGCTGCCGGATGTTATTATAAACAACAAATTATTTGGGATAGACACATTTTTCTTTCTGCCGGATTACGCTTTTTAACAGCCATTCTTTTATTTTTTGCAGCTATTTTGATAAGTAATTCTATTATCAATCATTTTTTAGAATTTTTGCGTACATCTTTTACCGGCGGCAATTTGGTGGTTAAAATTATCCTGCATAGTACATTATGGCAGATTGTTAAATATGCTTTTATATTTATGCTGTTTATTATCTTTTTTGTTAT
>JAGCRL010000045.1 GCA_017964705.1 Alphaproteobacteria bacterium | reverse complement strand
TTTTCCGGATTTACGGATTTAGTAGCTTGTTTTTTCTTAATTATTGTCGGTTATGTTCTCACGCCTGAGCATGCTTTCGGGGGAAATGAATCAACAATGATGTCTACTTTGCTTACACTTATTTTATCCGTTATTGGCTTATGTATCTATTTATGGGGCTGCATCTATTATAAAAAGGATTTGATTATTAAAGGGGTTGATTTTCAAATGCCTCGTTTTTCTTTAGCTTTGCAACAGATTTTTATCGGTAGTTTAGATATTCTAATGGCATCACTTGTTCTTTATTCTGTTTTGATATGGTTTGTTGAGATTGATTTCTTTACCTTTATGGGAGCTTTTATTATTGCGCAAGTATTAGGTGTTTATAGCCAGGTTCCCGGTGGATTAGGTGTTTTTGAACTGGTCTTTTCAAATATATTGCCTGGACAAGGTAATCAGGCTATTTTGTTTGGTGCTTTGATTGCTTATCGAATTATTTATTATTTGCTACCGTTGATTCTTTCCGGTTTTGTTTTAGTTATTTATGAATATTTTAGAAATAAAAAAAGCTTTATTTAATTTCATATTAGACAAGAAAAAGCCAAACTGTTTCACCAGCTTGGCCTTTTCTTAATAAAGTTTTTCTATAAATGTGATGATATCTTCAGGTGTTGGTAATTTTTTCTTGTATCCATGATTAGTTCCATCTAAGATTTCATCATATAGTATCCAATACCTTACCGATGATATGCGCCCTCCATATCTTTTAGCTAATTGCATGCAAACAAAATCGCTACCGTGTAACACATATTTCAGGCCATTCTGAATATTTGGATATTCAATCAACACATTATAATCTAATCTTGTTTTTGTAGCGTCTTTTGCTGTTTCTATCCAGCCCATTATACTACATTCAGTAGCATATATATATAACACCACCGAAGATGAGTGAATCGTTTTTCCATCAAAACGCTTTTCTAATAATCTTGCCAGCCTTTCTAGTCGAGTTGTATCAATTAGTTCTCTCATAATTATATATTATTAATGGTTAGAAAAATAATTTTATCTGTTTATGTTTATATAAAATATTTTTTGAATTGTAAACTTTTATCTTTATACCAGATTACAAAAAAGAGCCTGTTATAACAGGCTCTTTTTTAAGTGTATCAAAATTATTTTTTAAGTTCTGATGTGCAATGCGGACAACGTTTTGCATTGATTGAGATTTCCGAACAGCAATACGGACAAACTTTTGTTGTTGGTTCTGCTGCGGCTTCTTCTTTTACGACTGTTGCTTGTAATTTATTGATTGCTTTAATCAAAAGAAATACTGCAAATGCTACAATTAAGAAGCTGATTAAGGCATTAATAAATAGACCATATTTTATAGCTACAACATTTGCCCCTTCGCCTGATAGAACTATCTGCAAATCAGAAAAATCTACTTTACCTAATAACATACCAATCGGAGGCATTAAAACATCATTTACCAAAGAACTAACAATTGTTCCGAACGCACCACCGATAATGATACCGACAGCCATGTCAATCACATTACCGCGCATTTCAAAAGTCTTAACTTCATTTAAAAAGTTTTTAAACATCATAGGCTCCTTA
>JAGCRL010000044.1 GCA_017964705.1 Alphaproteobacteria bacterium | reverse complement strand
GCCGGATTGCGCTATTATCATATTAAACAAGATGCCTATACTGATGATTTGGGACAATATGTATCTGGTATTAATGAGGATATCTTGCGGGCAGTGGCCGGTGTACGTATCGGTAAGGATTTCTCGAGATTTCATCCGGAAATGTATGTGGGCTTAACCTATGACTTGGTTAAGGACAGTAATGATACTCATGTCGGATTGAGCAACGGAGGTCATTATGTTGTACCAGGAAAACGGTTGCCGCGTTTGGGATATGAATTTAATGCGGATGTTAATGCTGATCTGACAGATAATATTACCGTCGGTGTTGGTTATATGGGAGCATACCGCAATAATTATCAGGAACATACCGGTATGATTATGTTTAGGTATAGTTTTTAGTGAATTGCCCTCATCTTTTATTAAAATGTGAGGGCTTATGACTTAATAAAGTTTTCCTTGAGTGTAAACGCCGAAGAAGAGTCCGTCATTGATGATATAAATAAATGGATGGTTAGCTTTAAAGACTTTAGGCTTTTCTACAAATAACGGAATGTGTTGTTTTTTGAAGATGGTTTTTAAAAGGCTTGCAAAAAGTAAAAAAGCAGCATAAAATTTTGGCGATATGAGGAGTTTTATAAAATGAAAAATGTGAATTTTGAAGTTGTGGCTAATGAAAAAATAAATCTGCAAAAGTTATCATTTGCGCAGAAAATTATCAGCCAATTACAGCAAGAATTGCCTGATTATATCGCAAAGGGGAAAGGACCTTTTTTGGCGGCTGTTTATGATGATAAAGGGAATCTGATAGCGAAAGAAGCAAATAGTGTGGTGGCAAAAAAATGTAGCCATAATCATGCGGAAATGAACGCAATTAAAGCGGCAGAAAAGGCTCTGAAAACTTATGATTTATCCGGCTATAATTTGCGCTTATATGTTACGGCTGAACCATGCATGATGTGTTTGGGCGGAATTATGTGGTCCGGAATTAAAGAGGTTTATTATAGTGTGCCTTCTAAAAAAGTGGAGGAAATTACCGGCTTTGATGAGGGATTTAAACCGGAGTGGTTGGAGGAATTTAAAAAACGTCATATTACAGTTTATGGAAATATTGAAGTTGAAGCTGGTATGGAAGTTTTGCAAGATTATGTGAAACGAGGAAAAACGGTTTATAAACCAGAGAGAAAATGATTTGAACAGATGCTAAAAAAAACGGCAGATACTTTGAGGGTATCAGGCCGTTTTTTTTCATGTTATGTGAGTTCTATCCATCGGTTTGGTGAAGCAACCTTATGGATTGTAAGGCTGGCTATCTTCCCAATTTCCAAACGGATTATTACGAGTGTCTCCGGCAGGATCACCTGTGTTGTGTTTGCCGGAATAATAGCCGATGCCAACAGAGGCGGCTAATGCTCCTATAATAACGCCAATGGTAAACATAACTCTAAGATTTTAAGTTAATAATTAAAGGAATAATTGAGATAAAAAGATAATTCTCAATTTGATGCTAGAAAAATAATTTGAGTTTGTCAATGAGTTTTTGGGGATTGACAAACCGATAAGAGAAAAGTATGCTAGAAACAATGTTTGTATTATTATGCTTATTCTCTTTGGTTTAACAAAGATGAGTTTTTTTTATATTTATGTTTCATTTAAACGTAATTATTATGAGTGGTATGTATGGACCTAACGATGCGCTCGGTGCAGCCGGATACAATAGTACCGGTAATGGTGGGTGCTTTGGGGTTATTTTAATCCTGGTGCTCTTTAGCGTCGGCGTCTGCTGCATTATTTAGTATGGCGGCAACAATGTGAAAGAATTATTTTATCTATTGAAAAAATGGGCTTGGTGAATAAACAGGCTCATTTTTTCGTGGAAGTTTTTTTAATTTTTATTTTGTATTTCCCAGAGGTGTTGAAAAGTTCCATCGAGTTTCAGTAAATCATCAATTTTTCCTTGTTCGATAATTTTACCTTTATCTAAAACAATAATTCTATCCATTTCTTTTAAGGTTGAAAGACGGTGAGCGATGGCAATAACGGTTTTGTTTTTCATTAGGTTTTGCATGGCTTGTTGAATGTATTTTTCGGTTTCGCTATCGAGGGCAGAGGTGGCTTCATCTAAAATTAATATCGGGGCATTTTTTAAGATGGCACGAGCAATCGCCACACGTTGCCGCTGACCGCCGGAAAGTTTGACACCTTTTTCACCGACTTTAGTTTGGT
>JAGCRL010000043.1 GCA_017964705.1 Alphaproteobacteria bacterium | reverse complement strand
GCGCCATACCTATGTGCGGTGTTCCGTTTCATGCTTATGAAATTTATTTAGCCAGACTAATCAAAGCCGGTTACAAAGTTGCCATTTGCGAACAGATGGAAAATCCAGAAGATGCCAAAAAACGCGGTGCTAAATCTGTTGTTCGTCGTGAGGTTGTGCGCTTAGTAACTGCCGGTACCATCACCGAAGAAAGCTTGTTGGATGCCAAGCGTAATAATTATATTGTTTCCGTTTGCACAAAAAACAAAGAACTCGGTGTTGCCTGGTTTGATATTTCTACCGGTGCATTTTATATGCAGCATCAAGATTGCCGAAAAATACCGTCGCAAGTTCTCTTGGCTAATATCTTAGAAAGGCTTTCTCCAGAAGAATTATTGGTAGAAGATAAGTTGTTAGCCATCCCTGAATATTATTCATTATTGGGCGAATACCGCGAAAAATTATCCGTTTTACCAAAAACATTATTTAATCTTTACAGTGCCACCAACACATTACTTAAAGCCTATAAATTACAAACCATCGATACTTTTGGAGATTTTTCCGAAGTAGAATTAATCGCCGCCGGTGTGTTGTTAGAATATGTTTGCAACACTCAAAAAGGTAACATACCGCGTTTGAAAATGCCCCAGCGCATTTTATCGGAAGCAATTATGGAAATTGATGCTTCCACCCGTCGCAGCTTAGAGTTAATTAACCCGATTTCAAGCGGTGGTTTAAGCCTCTTAAAAGTCATTGATAAAACCGTTACCGGCATCGGCGGCAGGCTTTTAGCTTCCAGATTATCCGCCCCCACATTAGATTTAATAAAAATAAATAATCGTCTTGATGCGGTTTCCTTCTTTGTTGATAATCCCGGTGTGCGCAAACAATTACGCCATGTATTGCACCAATGCATGGATATGGAACGTGCCGTCCAACGTTTAAGCCTTGGGCATGGCGGCCCGAAAGATTTATATGATTTAGCCACCACATTTAAGACCTTGCCTTATTTGAAAAATATTGTTTTATCTTTTGGTGATTATCAGCCCGATAGCGTTTACAGCGAAGTTCCCCCTGCTTTAGCTGATTTAGTTAATCGTTTCTTTGATCACTCGGCTTTACAAGCAGATATTGAGCAAACCTTATTGTCTGACCGCAATCAACTGCCGAGTTTAACTCGCAACGGTGGTTTTGTTCGCAACGGCGCCTTCCCTGATTTGGATTATTTAAGAGAAATCCGCACCAACAGTGAACAAAAATGCGAACAATTACGCCAATATTATGCCGACCTAACCGATATTCCCGGATTAAAAATAAAAAATAATACCGTTATCGGCTACTTCATAGAAGTTCCGCGAAAATCCGCCGAAAAGATGTTAAATGACCCGTTGTTTATTCATCGCCAATCAGTATTAAACGCCATGCGCTTTACCACTACCGAATTGTCACAGATAGAGGATGAAGTAAATAACTCAGAAGAAAAAGCCTTGGCAATGGAATTACAAATCTTTAATGATTTGGTTGAACGAGTTTTATCACAAGCAACCGTTATCAGCCGCTCCGCTTCTATCATTGCGGAACTTGATGTTGCCGCCGCTGCCGCCGAATTAGCTGCAGAACAAAATTACGTTCGTCCGCTTGTAGATGACAGCCTAGCTTTTGATGTTGTTGAAGGCAGACACCCTGTTGTAGAAGCGGCAATTAAGCACGAAGGCAAAGGGAACTTTGTTGGCAATAATTGTAATCTCTCTTCTTCAGAAGATAACATTTGGCTCCTCACCGGTCCGAACATGGCCGGCAAATCAACATTTTTAAGGCAAAATGCCCTAATTGCCATCTTGGCGCAAATCGGCTATTTCGTACCGGCAAAAAAGGCTCACATTGGTTTAATAAACAAATTATTTTCTCGCGTTGGTGCCAGTGATGATTTAGCACGTGGCCGCTCTACTTTTATGGTAGAAATGGTGGAAACAGCCGCCATATTAAACCGCGCGGATGAACACTCTTTTGTTATTTTAGATGAAATAGGTCGCGGTACTGCAACCTTTGATGGGCTCTCGATTGCTTGGGCGGTTGCCGAACATCTTTCAGAAATAAACAAATGCCGCACGATTTTTGCCACCCATTATCATGAGTTAACCAAACTGACCGCCAAACTAAAAAAT
>JAGCRL010000042.1 GCA_017964705.1 Alphaproteobacteria bacterium | reverse complement strand
TTAGTGTTGTAGGATAAAAAAATGGCAGAAAAAATTAAAGATTTAAGTTTTGAAGACGCCTTAACTAAGCTGGAAAATATTGTCAGAGAGTTAGAAAGTGGCAAAATTAAGTTGGATGATGCGGTTAGTAGCTATGAACAAGCTGTAGCCTTAAAAAAACTCTGTCAGGAAAAATTAGCTGCCGCCGCCTTAAAAGTCGAAAAAATTGAAATCGCCAAAGACGGCAGTTTGTCAACAACACCTCTGGACAATGTAGAGGCCTGATTATAATACTAAAGGACGATAATGGCAGAAATAGAACTTATTTTAAAAGAATTCTCTCAAAAGTTTAATAAAGGTTTGGAAAGCTATTTTCCTGCCACAGAAAATTTAGAACATCGTGCGGTTAATGCCATGCGTTATAGTTTAATGAACGGTGGCAAAAGGTTGCGCCCGTTTTTATTACATGAAACAGCCTCATTATTTGGTGTTCCGTACGAAGTTTCTTTTCCGGTTGCCGCATCATTGGAAATGTTGCATACGTATTCCCTAATCCATGATGATTTGCCTGCAATGGATAATGATGATTTTCGTCGCGGCAAGCCGACTTGCCACAAAGCATATGATGAAGCCACGGCGATTCTTGCCGGAGACGGGCTTTTAACCTATGCTTTTGAAGTTTTAAATACCGCCCCGATTCCTGCAGAAAAAAAGGTCGAATTAACCTTACTTTTAGCTCGCTCTGCCGGTGCTTTTAATGGCATGATAGCCGGACAAGTACTTGATTTATATACAGATTCTCATCAAAATTTTTCGAATCCGGAAAATATAATCAAGCACACGGAAGAGCTTAAAACCGGTTGTTTATTAAGGTATCCTTGTGAGGCCGGGGCAATTTTAGGCAATGCCACCGCTCAAGAAAAAGAAATTTTAATCAATTTTTCGCGAAATATAGGTATCGCCTTCCAAATTACAGATGATATTTTAGATGTCGAAGGGGACGAAAAATTGGTTGGTAAAACCCTAAAAAAAGACAGAGCACAGCAAAAATTGAACTTTGTTAGCATTTATGGTGTTGAAAAAGCGAAACAAATTGCCACAGAACTAATCTCAGAAGCAGAAACCCTAGTTTCAATTTTTGGCGAAAAATCCAATCAATTAAAATATTTGTCAAGATATATTTTAACTAGAAATCATTAAAATATTACAATTTTGTTACAAAAAAAGCTTGCCAAACAGACAAAAATATGCTATTCTCTCCTTAAGATATAAAAATTATTATACAAGGAGGGTATTATGAATACGAGGGCAATGGTAAAGAAAGATATGCGAACGCATAGTGTATCTGATACTAAAAAGACAGAAAGTCAGTTGTTTTTAGAAAAATTAAACAAATGTAGCACAAAAGAAGAAATTGCTCAATTGCTTTTGGAAACAATGCCTCCTGAGATGATAAGAGATCGTCTTGCTAAAATTACCGATAATACTTGTTTATTACCTTTTTATACGGCAGCACTAAAGGTTAATGCAGATGCCGGCTTTAAATTAAGACATGTAGATTATACAACATTAGCTTTAGAACGTTATATGCAAATTACGGGAACTAAAGATATACCGAAAGAAAAAGAGAGCTTAACAGCAGATGTCCAAGAAATTAATTCAAAAAATATAGCAAAGAATCAGATGATGTTAAAAAGAGGAAGAGGTGGAATGGAGGCGTAAAATATTAACCTATAATTCATTATACATCAAAGGAGCAGAGTTTATTCTCTGCTCCTTTGGTTTGCTTAATACATTAAATATTACTCAATACAGCAGTCAACAGCTTTGCGTACAAAAGCTTTCATCTTTGCAAAGCCTGTTTTAGGTTCTTCCACTGTGGGCACGACAACATCGCTTCCCATCACAGCCGGAGCCTGCGCACTAATTTTATCACTTATCTTTTTAATGTCTTCAACGCTGTCTTCAATCCATTTCTTGTCTGCAACATTAAGCATATTCATATTTAATCCCCAAAACAGGCAATAGAGGTCATAAGCCTTGTTAAACAGGTCATAAGCTTGTTCTTTGTTGCCCATAGATTGCTGTTTGGTACCAACTTCCATTAAACGCATGGAAGAAGCAAGTAAGTGCTTGGAAATACACCAAACTTCCCCCTCGTAACTGGGGATAATTTTAAGCATCAGCTTTTTACGAGTTTCACGAACATCTTCAATCAAATCATAAAACGAGTTTTTACCGGTTTTAGCCCCCGAAAAAACCAAATGCTCTTCAATTGAAATCAAATTCATAATTGCAATAGTCAAATCCTGATCAGAAGACAAATCTTTCGGATTAACTTTTTTGGTAGCATCAATACGTTCTACAAATTCTTTAACATTCTCTGCTTTTTTCATTAAAATTCTCCTATTATAAAAGGCTTAAATCATCAACAGCCGGTGCACATAGTTGCAAGTAATAAAACAACCAAGAAGCTAAGGCAAGTGCAACCACCGGAACAACCACTTTTTCAAACGGAAAATGGGCATGTCCGCCATTTTTTCTCTTCATCCATTGATAAAATTCTGAGGAATAGTGTAACACCAAAGCACCGCAAATAGTGGCAAAAAAGAATGGATCCAGCCAAAATATAAGAATAGCCTTAGGAGAATATTCCAGATGAGATATATACATAAACAAAATCATCAATACGGAAGAAGTCAAAATAATAAAGTCACGACCCTTAAAATTCCAACCTTTTTTATCCATCCATTTAAGTGTCCAATACCCCAGAAGCACTAAAAAAGCTCCTGCCCAGATACCAACAACACCATCATCAACCCCCAAGCGTCGAGCAATCTCCAAAGATGCACCAACAGCTACGGTACAAACAGCACAAGCCGGATTTGCATAAGCCTGCACACTAATTAAACAAAGCAATAAAACGAGTGCAATTAACATTTTTTTCCTCTATTCATAAACATTTTTCATAAAACTAGCAAGAATACAACAAATGTCAATTGTTTTTTAAGATTTATAGTCTGCTAGTAATGTTTGGTCAGGTTATTTTTAGCTAAGTACTGCCAAAAAATATCTGTTCGATAATTACGAGCGGTATATTGGTGATTGGCATCCCAACCAAATACCGGCATTCTGACAAATGGTTGGTTAAGTGTATAAATTTCATCTTTTACTAAACGTAATTTTTTAGCTTCTAACGTATAGTGTATTCCTCTGTAAAATTCCATAACAGGTGTCGCCGAGCCAATTAATAATAGTATAATCAAAGAGATAGATAATGCTTTTTTCTTTTCGTAATAATCAAATAGAAATTTAATAACAAAAACCGCCAAAACAATAAGTGCAGGAATGGAGGTGCGTGTACAAAAGTTATTTTGCTGGTCGATTCTGAAAAACGGAATAAGACAAAGAGAGATAATAGTACCTATAAAGAAAATATTATTTTTGTAAGAAGCAAATAGAATAAATACATATAGCAAAAATTCTAGCATCATAAATAACAAAAGCCTTTTAGGTGTTATAAAGCTAAACACATACCATAATTTGTCCATACCTTCTGAATTTGTAATAAAATAAAGAATAACAAGCGGTAATAACCAAAACACACCAATCATGTTTGGCACAGAAAAGCAATCATTCATAATAAATGACTTTTTATTGGTTGTTTGGTATAGGCAATACCCGGCATATGCAATCATTAATACCCCGATTCCTACAGTAGGATAGGGGGCTAAAAACAAAATTATCGGGATAATAAATCCAAAATGGCAAACAGCTTTTTCATGACAAACTAACAAAGTGGCTAAACTAACCATAATAAATTGGTTAAAAACCCAAAACATACCGGTAGAAAAGGAAGAATATTGTATAACTGAAGCCCACCAATCCAGATGATATTCAAAAGGTTGCGCCGTTACCTGAAAAAATAGGTATCCAATAATATCTAAGCCTGAAAAGAATATAAAAATAATTTCTGCAAGAATAAATTTTTTTACAGAGTTAATTTCTAATATTGCCGCCAAATTTAAGAAAATAAGCATAACACCGATAACGGCATAAATATAAAGATAAATATTGCCAAGCCAAAAGGCTAAATCAGAGTTTTGGCTAAATAGAAAAGTTATCTTTGCCAAAGCTGCCGGTAATAACCAAAACCCCATATAATAGACCATAGGTGTATTAGCTTTATCATACATAACAGGCCAATCATAGTTGATTAAATCGCGAAAAACCGCATTTCTAAAATGATAATCCCAAGATTGATAATAAAAATAACCGATTCCGGCAAAGAAACACCAAATAATCGCCACCAATAGCGCTAAGCTTAAAAAACTTCTAGGAGCTTTCCAGTTAGATTTTTTATCGTCAATTGAATAATATAGCTTATAAAATCCAAGCAAGAACAGAACAATAAACAAAGCAGCCGCCTTATAATCAAGCCAACTTAAAATAAATATAAACAGCGGCAGTGCCAGATAAATATAAGTTGCTCGATATAAGGTTGAAAGCTTCATAGAAAACATCTGTTAATCCTTAACTTTGTGCTTGTTGTTTTTCCTTAAATAAAGATAAAAAGATACTGCCAAATAACAAAGTAAATGTTACTGCCAAAGAATGCCATGTTTGCAGTTCAATACCAATAAATGGCAAGAAAATCTTTGCCCCGATGAAAATCAAAACAATCGATAAGGCATGTTTAAGATATTTAAAGCGATATACGGCAGCTTCTAGCAGAAAATACAATGCTCTTAAACCCAAAATGGCAAAAATATTACTAGTATATACAATAAATACATCACTGGTAAGTAAGAATATTGCCGGGATACTGTCCAAAGCAAACACAACATCCATAACTTCAATAGTAATCAGCGCAAATAACAGCGGTGTAATATAATGTTTGCCGTTTTTACAGGTAATAAAGTGTGCCCCGTCAATTTTATGGGTAACAGGAAAATACTTTTCAACAACTCTATAAATTTTGCTGTTTTTGATTTTTTCTTCATTATTTTCTTCTTCTTCGCTATGATTATCAAGAGCCATTTTGGTTCCGGTATAAATAAGGAAAGCAGAAAATAAATATAAAACCCAATGGAAATTAGAAATCAAAACTTCACCCACGCCAATTAACAAAGCTCTCATCACAATAGCGCCTAAAATTCCCCAAAACAAAACCCGGTGTTGGTAGATACGCGGCACTCCTAAACTTGAAAAGATAACGGACATAACAAAGATATTATCCATAGATAAGCTTTTTTCGACCAGAAAACCGGTAAAGTATTCCATGGCCTTAGAAACACCTTCTTCATACCATACAAATACGCCAAATAAAAGACCGGCGCCGATATAAGCCACACAAATCCATAAAGTATGGGCAAAACTCGGAACCTCATTTTTACGATTAAAAACAAATAAATCTAAAAAGAGCAAAACCAAGACGGCAATAGCAAAACAAGTCCACATTAATCCCTGAGACAACACGGCATGATGTGTGAATGAGTATTCTAAATTTTCTAACATATCTTAATCCATAAATTAAATTTCTAAATTCCAAACAGTTTGAATAATATCGTCAATTTCTGTATATTCTGGCTTCCAACCCAAGATATCACGCGCTTTATCGGCATTAGCCGTTAAAATAGCCGGATCTCCCGGACGTCTGTTAGCATACACATAATTAAGCTTTTTACCGATAACCTTTTCGGTAGCCTTCAAAATTTCCGTAACACTTGTTCCTTTTCCGGTTCCCAGGTTAACTGTAAGTGATTGATTTGAGCTCATAATATGCTTCATTGCCAAAGTATGTGCTCTAGCCAAATCGGTTACATGAATATAATCACGGATACACGTTCCATCAGGTGTATCATAGTCCTGTCCATACACCGAAAGTTGCGGGCGCTTTCCGGTTGCCACTTCCATAATAATCGGCATTAAATTTTGCGAGTTTTGTTCTCTGCCGGTAATAGATTTATCTGCCGCATAGCCCACAGCATTAAAATAACGCAATGCTGCAAAATCAAGCTTACCTAATTGAGCATACCATTGCATATTTTGTTCAATAACAACTTTGGTATATCCGTAATAGTTTATTGGAGCAATCGGGTGATTTTCATCAATTGGCATATATTGAGGCATTCCGTAAACAGCCGCAGAAGAAGAAAAAACAATATGCCGAACTTTATTAAGAACCATAGCATTTAAGATATTAATAGAGCCGGAAATATTATTTTCTGCATATATTTCAGGGCGCTCCATCGATTCGCCGATAGCTTTCTTAGCTGCCAGATGGACAACACCATCAATATTAAGCCCCATAGCATAGTTTAGTTGCTCTTTATTTAGAATATCACCTTGAATAAACTGAGCACCAGGTAGCAAGTTAACTTTATCACCGCTAGATAGATTATCAAACACAACAACTTCAAATCCTTCTTCAAGGAATTGCTTCTGTACGTGACTACCGATATATCCTGCGCCACCAATAACTAGTATTTTTTGTTTCATTACTATCCTTCCAGATAAAAATTTCTATTATCAATAACATGTACGACTATAAAATAAAAGGGATTCGCAAGTTTATCCACATATCCACAGCTCAAAAAATGATTTTAATGCACAAACAAAAGTTTTGCGTCATAAATCTCTCAGAAAAAGAAAAAAAGGATTCGAACATCATGGAAGAACTGGACGTCACGCATTTACCGCGTAATATAGAGGCAGAACAAGCACTTATAGGTGCTTTGTTAGCTAATAATAAAGCATACGAAAAAATATCGGAATTTTTACGTGCGGAGCATTTTTCAGATCCGATTCATGTAAAGGTCTATGACGTCATATCCCGTTTAATCAGAAGAGGTCATGTAGCAGATGTCATTACCTTAAAAAACTATTTTGAACAAGAAGGTACTTTAAATGAAGTTGGAGGAATTTCCTATCTGGTAAAGTTAGCTGATACTGCTTCTCCGTTAACTAATGTTGAATACTATGCACAATTTGTGTATGATAAATATTTACGGCGTGAGCTGATTGCTACCGGCTATGATATAGCCAGCGAAGCAATGAGTGAAGATATAGAAAACACGACAACCGCTCAAATAGAAAAAGCAGAACGTCGCTTGTTTAATATAGCTGAGCATGGAGACGGCCAAAAAGGGCTGCAAGATTTTGGTCAGGTTTTGAATTTAACATTGCCGATTATAGAAAAAGCTTATCAAAGAAGGGGAAAAATATCAGGCTTACCAACCGGACTTTATGATTTAGATCAAAAAACAGGCGGGTTAAATAATTCAGATTTATTAATATTAGCCGGTCGTCCTGCCATGGGAAAAACCGCATTAGCCGTTAATATTGCTTATAATGTAGCTACAATGATGCTAAAAGATGGAGAAGATCTTGATCCCAAAGAAAAAGGTGTGGCTATTTTTTCATTAGAAATGTCCGCAGCTCAATTAGCTGCTCGTATTCTTTCAGATATAACGGATACCCCCGGCCAAAAAATGCGTAAAGGGGATATAGATTTAAGCGAATTCCATCGCATAGCTGCCGCGGTGAGCGAATATCAACAACTGCCGCTATATATAGATGACACTCCGGGAATAACAGTTGGAACAATTAGAAATAGAGCTCGTCGATTAAAGAGAACCAAAGGTTTGGGGTTGATAATTATTGATTATATCCAATTAATTTCCGGTTCTGGAGATAAAAAAAGCGAAGGTAATCGAGTTCAAGAGATGTCAGAAATCTCTCGTGGTCTAAAAATGTTGGCAAAAGAGTTGGATGTTCCTGTAATAGCGCTGTCTCAATTAAATCGTGGCGTAGAACAACGAGAAGATAAACGTCCGTTAATGTCAGATTTGCGTGAATCAGGCTCAATAGAGCAAGATGCAGATATTGTTTTATTCGTATTTCGTGAAAATTATTATATCCATAATGCAGAGCCTAAAAAAGCTCTTGAAGAAAGTGATGAACATTATAATAAAAGATATGATGAATGGTCTACACGAGATAAAGAAACAGCTAATTTAGGAGAGGTAATTATCGGTAAAAATCGTCATGGCACAACCGGAACAATTAAACTGTTTTGGAATGGAGAATATGCACGTTTCAGTAACTTAAGCCGAGAAGATAGATTGCCTGAACGGCGAGGGTAAAATGAAAAAATATACTCAAGAAGAATGGGAAAACATATGCCGAAGATGTGGTAAATGTTGTTTGATTAAATTAGAAGACGAATCAACCGGAGAAGTTTATTATACAAATGTCATCTGTCGTTATTTTGATGAAGAGCATATGTGTTGTTCCGTATATGATAAACGTTGTGAATTAGTTCCTGGATGTTTAAAACTTACTCCAGAAAACGTTGATAAGTTAGCTTGGATGCCCAAAACTTGCGCCTATCGTGAATTATTTGAAAATAAAAAGTCATCAATAAAAACAACCATAAAAGGCCGAGTAATAAAAGAAACGGAAATATCAGAAGAAGAAATAGAAAAACACATTGTAGACTGGGAAGATTTATAATGCCTCTAAAAGAATACGAATTAGAAGAAACATACGATCCGCAAAGCCGTTTTGATGATATGAAAGATATAGAATCGGAATTCTGGAAAAAGAAATCATTAGAAGAATTGACCAAAAAAGAATGGGAATTGCTCTGTGACGGGTGCGGCAAATGTTGCTTGAATAAGCTGGAAATTAAAGGGAAAATACAGTTTACTAATACTTATTGCCGTTTTTTTGATACAAAAAGTTGTTTATGTAAAATTTATTCTCATCGTTTCCAAAAAGTTAACGATTGTCGTGATATAAACATAAAAGCGATTCGAGAAAAGCCACGATGGCTCCCTAAAACATGCGCTTATATTTTGTTGGATGAAGGTAAAGATTTACCGGCATGGCATCCGCTAAAAACAAAACGAGCAGATAGTGTTCATAGGGCTGGCGCTTCTCTTCAAGGAAGAAAACTAATAAATGAATCAGAGGTAGAAGATTATGAAAATTATATTGTTGAATGGGAAGACCTTTAATATTGATGCAGATCTAGGCTTCGATATGAAAGTTGTTCATTCATCTCGTTCTCGACGTCTTAGCATTCGCATTGATAAAAAAGACAGAATTGCTGTTTTAACCATTCCTAAATACTGTTCACGCAAAAAGGCTGTATCTTTTGTGGAAAGTCATCAAGATTGGATTTTAGAGAATTTAAATAAAATTCCGGTGTTAAAAACATTTAAGAATCACGATACAATCAGTTTATTTGGTGTCCAATATACAATTGAACATAGTCCGATACGTGGAAATACCAGACTAGATAAGAAAAATCATATTTTATATGTGTCAGGCGGCATAGAGTTTTTACATCGTCGAGTTAAAGATTTTATCAAAAAAATGGCATTGGAAGAGTTTACTCACCGCTCACAAAACATAGCAGAAAAAATAGG
>JAGCRL010000005.1 GCA_017964705.1 Alphaproteobacteria bacterium | reverse complement strand
CTATTAAAGCAAGGATTAAATTATGAACATGGTACCGGACATGGAGTCGGATTTTTCTCTAATGTTCATGAAGGTCCGCAGCGTATTTCTATTCATGCAAAACAATCTGCCCAGCTAAAAGCCGGTATGATAACCTCCATTGAACCAGGTTATTATAAAGAAAACGCTTTTGGTATCAGAATAGAAAACCTTTATACCGTAAAACCATTACCTAAATCAAAATTTTTAAAATTTGAAGTTCTCACTCTTGCCCCTATTGATTTAAAGCTAATTAATAAATATCTCTTAACCCAAGATGAAATTAATTGGTTAAACCAATATCATCAGCAAGTCTTTTCAAACCTAAAAAAATATCTGACTAAACAAGAATTAGAATGGTTAAGAAGCGCTTGCACCCCTTTATAAACCGCTGAAATCTAAAGGAATAAAATGCTTTCATCCATAATTTTAGGTATATGGTTGCTATATACTGCACCAACATATGCCGAGCCGTTATTTCTATCAGATTTATATACTAATCCTACGAACCAACAACTGCCTGAAGCCATCATTTTATATAATTCAGAAAATTCATGTGAAAATTGCAATAAAGCCATCAACATAGTTATTGATTTTCTAAAAAATAATTATCGCCACCAATTACATGCCTACCTGATTGACACTGCAAAAAATCCGCAATTTGCCTCTGCCTTTAATGCTTACGGCCCATTAACTCTGGTAATTGTCCGTATATCCGATCATGCTGCTTTTGGTTACGAAAAATTAGCAGGAATACAAAGCTTAATCGGTAATAAAAAAGACTTTAATCGTCGCCTCAGTGAATTTATCAATAATTTTTTAGATTAGTCCAAAAAATTAGCAATTTGCTAAGTATCTCTGAATTAAAATAACAAATATGTTTACCATAACTGTTTTTTATGCTACAATCATAAAAAGCTAAGTAGAAAAAAATGTTGAACCTATTAAGTTGGTTTAAACCACATACAAAAAAAACTTCTACCCCAAAGATACAAAAATTCGTAGAAGTACGCCGCGGCAATTCCTCTGTTACATTCATATATCCCGGACATCCGCTATATGATAATATGGTTGATACGGAAAAAAATCAAACCAAACTTTTGGCTCCTAATGATGCCGCATATAGTGAAACCAGTTTAATTAATAATTTTGTAGCCATTGTTATTTATAACAAAGAAAACTACCTGGTTGTAAACTCTGTCAAACATTTTAAAGAACAAAGCATCGGCGGATTACTGCAATTTGATGAAAACATCTATCAGGTTATTCCTTTTTTTGAAGATGAAGAAGAATATCAAACTGCCGCAGATTACACATTTAATGAAACATATGAATATGACCACCCGGTTGAAAGCTATGCTTTTATCACAGGACATAACGGTAACACCATCAAAATCACAACTGAACGCGGTAAGAAACCGACAACCGTACAAATGATCGATAATCGGCGCGAATTATTTACCGAAAAATTACCTAAAGAACAAATAGATTTAATCGATTATACCGTTATTCCGGCAATCAAAGCATATATCGATATTCAAGAAAGACGCAAAAGCAAACACGCCTCCTAAAACTAAATACAAAAAATCGCCCTAAACCAGGGCGATTTTTAATTGCTATTACTTAAAAACTATTAAGCAGCATCAGAAGATTTAGCATCTGCAGCTGCCGCAGCTTCTTGAGCAGCCTTTTCTGCCTTAACGCGTTCAATATCTTTCAAGCCTTTTGCATTAACATCTCTGTCAACCAATTCAATAATAGCCATCGGAGCACAATCTCCGTATCTATAACCGGCTTTCAAAACGCGTGTATAACCACCGTTGCGTTCTTTGTATCGTTCGGCCAAAACAGAAAAAAGCTTAGCGACAACATCTTTATCACGTAAGAAAGACAAAGCCAAACGGCGAGAATTCAAATCACCTTTTTTAGCATAAGTAATCATGCTCTCTGCAAAAGTTCTTAATTCTTTAGCTCTTGGCAAAGTAATTGTAATTTGTTCATGCGTAAATAATGCATTTGTTAAATTTGCAAACAAAGCTCTTCTTTGGCTTTTCGGCATATTAAACCGTCTATGTGTATCACCGTGTCTCATTTTATCATCCTTTCTTTTTTCTGTGCTCCGCGCACGGAGCGGATAAAAACCAACGCCCACACCACCTTCATGTATGCGAGCTAACAGGAAAATCATCGATACTTTCATCAAAAAAGCACCCGATTCTCACAATCTGAGGGGCTTTATAACTGATATTTTTTTATTTGTAAAGCATTTTTTAAATTAGCTTTTCTATAATTTTCCTACTACAAGAACTTCTCAACTTCCTCTACTCCAGGCAACACACTCTCTCAACACCACAACTCCAGGTAATACCATTTCTCAACCACCACAACTCCAAGCAACACATCTCCTCGACACCCCAACTCCAGGTCGCCCCCTCCACCGCACATAAAGGAGGTAAATTTGAGATGGATAGAAGTGAATGTCCGGTGGCAAAACCCACAACACCTCAACTTCTCTCCCTCCATCCACCGCCAATAAAGGAGGGAAATTTGAGATGGATAGAAGTGAATGTCCGGTGGCAAAAATTCTAGTTTACATAATAGTAAATGAATTTTTGCCAATTCCGGCTTCCATTCACGATTAGACGCTAAAATTTACCCCTTTATTTTGTTCCATTCGGAAATTTTATGTTTATACATTTCCTGATTTTCACCTGAAAGACCTTGGAACCTACGTGCAATCACATATTGTGGCAGAAGCTTTTTAATTTCCGCAATATCTTTACCCCACATATGCGGTTTAATACGAATTTGTTTACCTTGTCCGGCAGATACTTTTGCTGTCAGTTGTCCTGTTTTAGCGTCTTCAAATTCGGTTAAGACCAATTTGAAATTATCCAAACCGTTAGGGATTAAAAACTCAATAGGTTCACCGGCGGCGATACAATTACGAATTTCAAAAATAGCGTCATCACCTTGCCATTCAACAATTGAACCCGCAAATAGCCATTCGCCGAGCGTACGGGTATATTCATAATTCTGCGCAATATTTGTTAATTTTCCATCATGAAAACCCAAACAATAACCACGATTTTGCAAAGTCATCAATTCCGGCATATAACGTTCGCCATTCCAATCTTCAGGATTATGGTAATAATCATCAATTGCTTTTCTGTAAGCACGAGCAACAACACCGGCATAATATTCTGTTTTATTACGTCCTTCCACTTTAAGAGAGTCCATCCCGATTCGCAAGAGGTCATTTAAGCGCGGCATCAGGCACATATCTTTAGAATTTAAGATATAGCTACCATGCTCATCTTCGACCACCTCATAGTATTCACCCGGACGAAAATCTTCCTCTAAAAGGTATTCAAAATTATTTTTATTTTCATCATTAATAATCAATTCGCGGACAGTTCCATCTTTCATTTTAAGGTGCAATTTATAATGCCAACGGCAACAATGCGCGCACTTACCTTTATTAGCGCTACGATCAGCCAAAAAATTAGAAATAAGGCAACGCCCGGAATAAGACATGCACATTGCACCATGCATAAAACATTCAAGTGCAATATCCGGACATTGCTTGCGAATTTCTTCCATTTCTGCAAATGTAACTTCTCTTCCAAGCACACAAAGTTTTGCCCCCATAGACTGCCAAAACTTAACCGTTTGCGCTGAACATATATTCGCTTGGGTTGAAACAAATCGGTTTATTTCCGGTGCATTTTCT
>JAGCRL010000041.1 GCA_017964705.1 Alphaproteobacteria bacterium | reverse complement strand
TATTGAGATGTATAAGGATGGTTCGTTCAAGCAAGTGTATTAATGGGGGGCTTGGATAGCACAGGTCATGATTGTAAAATCTCTTCTTCATGTACCCCTCTTTGTACACTTCAGTCGCGATTTTACTTCCAACACCTGCACTCTCCAAGCCCTCGGCAAAAAACTCTCACTAAGAGAGTTTTTTCTGTTTTAAAGTTGGGGGCTTGGATAGCACCTGCCATTATCATATGTTAAAAAAATTGTTTAATCTGTGCTAAAATGCTTGTTTCCTAAAAAAATAATGATACACTATCTAAAGTGAAAAATTTTAATAAGAAAGTGAAAAATAATGGCAGGAAGTATTAATAAAGTTATCTTAGTGGGCAACCTCGGACGTGATCCGGAAGTAAGAAATACTCAAAGCGGTTCTAAGGTTGTGTCTTTTTCTTTGGCAACTTCTGATTCTTGGCGCGATAAAGCGACCGGTGAACGTAAAGACAGAACGGAATGGCACAATATTGTGATTTTTAGTCCCGGTTTGGCAGAAATGGCAAGTAATTATTTGCATAAAGGTTCTAAGGTTTATTTGGAAGGCCAATTGCAAACGCGTTCTTGGGATGACCAAAATGGGCAAAAACGTTATACCACAGAAGTTGTGTTGCAAAACTTTAACAGTACGTTGGTGATGCTTGACGGACGTGGCGACAGTGCTCCTGCCGGTGCCGGTGATATCTATGACCAAACCGCAGGTGCCGGTTGGGATACCGGGGCAGGTGATGCAGCGAATGCCGTTGTTGATGATGACGTGCCGTTTTAATGCTGATTGTTTTATAGTTCTTTTAAGGAAATTCGAATGTCTGCCAGGCATTCGAATTTTTTTGGCTTAAGTGGGGCGGGCAAATTTATCCTTGATTTTTTGAATATTTTGCGTTATATCTTGACGCGTATGACAGGAGAAAATTTATGAGATGCCCTTTTTGCGGAAACAGTAATACACAAGTTAAAGATTCACGTGATACGGTGGATGAAAATGCCATTCGCAGAAGGCGAGAATGTCCGGATTGCGGGGGGCGTTTTACAACCTATGAACGTGTTGAACTCCAAGATTTATTGGTTATCAAAAAAAATGGAGAACGGGTGCCGTTTGATAGGGATAAATTGCTCCGTTCCATTACATTGGCGGTTAGTAAATGTGGTGTTTCCAGTTTTGAAATTGATAAGCTGGTAGATGAAATTCGCCGCGAGATTGAAAATTCCGGTGTGGTAGAAGTTAAGTCCAGAGATATCGGTGAAAAGGTTATGGATAAACTTATCGGTATTAATAAAGTGGCGTATATTCGTTTTGCTTCGGTTTATAAAGATTTTAAGGAAGTTAAAGATTTTGAAGAGTTTGTAAGCAAAATTAAATCTTAAATGTTCTATTTGATACTAAGGGTATATTAAACAATGGCAAAATTCGTTTCTGAAAAAATTAGAAAAAAATCCGGTGCTCGTTTGGCAGCGGTGCAAGCAACATATATGGCGGCATTTACTGATGTTAGCGTGGATGAAGTGGTGGAAGATTTTAAATCCGGCGCTATCGGTAGATATGCAATTGAAGAAGATGCATTAAACGGCGAACAAACAATTGAACTTGAAGAAATGGATCAGCCTTATTTTGAACAGTTGGTGCGCGGTGTGCATAAGAAAAAACAAGAATTGGAAAATGCACTTCGTTCGTATTTGAAAGACGGTTCAGCATATGACCATATGAATGCAACAATGCAGGCATTATTGCTTTGTGCTGTTTATGAATTGGGCTATACAACAGATGTTGATGCTAAAGTTATTATTCAAGAATATGTTGATTTGGCTTATGCATTTTTTATGAAAAATGAACCGAAAATGATTAATGCATTGCTTGATCAAATTGCAAAAAAAGTTAGGGTGTAATTTGAAATGGCGGTCTTAAAACTTTATACATATCCGGATAAAATATTAGCGGAAGTTTGTGATGAGGTAAAGAAGGTTACCAACGAAACACGTCGTATTTTAGACGATATGTTGGAAACAATGTATGCCGATAAAGGAGTAGGTCTTGCCGCACCGCAAGTCGGGATAAAAAAACGGTTGATTGTGGTTGATGATAAAGTGGGTGAAAACGGTGAACCAGGACCGAATCCGAGATTTTTTATTAATCCGGTGATTATAGAAAAATCTGCCGAAACAATCTTTTTTAATGAAGGGTGTTTGTCTTTGCCGGGTCAATGTGCAGAGGTTGAGCGTCATAAAAAAATTAAGGTTAAATATCTGGATTATAACGGGCAAGAGCAAGTGCTTGAAGCAGAAGACTATCTGGCAGTTATTTTGCAACATGAAACAGATCATCTGGATGGGGTGCTTTATATTGATCATTTGAGCAGATTAAAGCGCAATATGATTATTAAAAAACTTAAAAAACAGGTAGATTAATTTTAGCTTGGTTACGGCAAATTAACTTTTTCGGATTATTATTTTCGATATCTGATAACTGATAAAGAGAATAATAATGATTAAACTTTCATCATATAAAATTTTAGAGATACTCGGAGTGTCACAAACGGTGGCAGAAACCGAGATTAGTAATGTTTCAACCGATAGCCGGCAAGTTTCAAAAGAAACACTGTTTATTGCCTTAAAAGGGGAAAAATTTGACGGGCATGATTTTATTTTAGAAGTGCTTGCCAAAGGTGTGCCTTTGGTTGTGGCAGAGCGGCATATTGAAGGTGCAGATGAAAAACGTGTGATTGTGGT
The DNA here is from genome assembly GCA_017964705.1 of Alphaproteobacteria bacterium. GTDB lineage: Bacteria > Pseudomonadota > Alphaproteobacteria > RF32 > CAG-239 > CAG-267. Next base: position 2,498 of record JAGCRL010000041.1, on the reverse strand, counting down.
TGAAGATAGTCTGAAAGCATTCGGATTGTTGGGGCAATATAATCGTCGTCAATATAAAGGAACGGTTATTGCATTAACCGGAAGTTCGGGCAAAACCACCACCAAAGAAGAATTAAAAGCAGCATTATCGCAATATGCTCCAACGTATGCTACCAGCGGTAATTTTAATAATTTTATCGGAGTGCCGCGGTCACTTTTGGATATTGATATGAACTCCAAATATGCGATTATAGAGATGGGAATGTCTGCGCCAAAGGAGATAGATTATTTGGTGCATCTAACAGAGCCAGATGTGGCACTTGTTACCAATGTTTATCCGATGCATATTGAGTTTTTGAAAACAACGGAAAATATTGCAAAAGCAAAGGCAGAGATTTTTTCGGGGCTTAAAAAAGGCGGAATTGCTGTTTATAATGAAGATGCTTTGCATGCAGAAATTTTGAAAGCAGCGGCAGAAAAAGTAACAAATAAAATTTATGGTTTCGGGAAAAATCATCATGCCGAAGTTAAACTTAATCTGAGTGAAGAAGGCGAACATTTTTATTATAACGCATGGGCAGTTTTGGCGGTGATTTCCGCATTAGGTTTAGATTTGGCGCCGGCGGTGGAAGCTGTTAATCATTTTACGGCACCTGAGGGGCGCGGTAAAAGATATAATGTTTCTTTAGGCGGACGAAAAATTACGTTGATAGATAATAGTTATTCCGGCGGTCCGGATGCAACGGTTCTGGCAGTGGAAAGCTTAGGGAAGATGAATGTTACCGGACGGAAAATTGCGGTTATCGGTAAGATGGCAGAGCTTGGCGATTATACCAAAGAAGCGCATGTGCGCGTGGGTAAAGCATTGGCAGAAAACCATATTAATGTGGTTATCGGGGTATGCGAAGAAACGAAAGATGTGTTGGCACAGTTGCCGTCTTCGGTGGAACAGCACTATTTTGAAAATATTGAGGGGGTATCGGCCTTTTTGCAGGATAAAGTTTTGCAAAACGGTGATGCCGTGCTTATTAAAGGTTCACACTATTCTTCACAGGTGTATAAGGCTGCAGCAGAGCTTAAATCGCATGCTGTTTAGGGAGAAAGTTATGAGTAAAAATCTAAAATATACGTTGTTGGCAATTGTCTTTATTTTAGGGTATACAAGTCTTTCATTTGAATTAATTTTATTGCGTCAGCTTATTAATTTTGTCGGTTCAAATACAATTGTAACATCAGTAATTATTTCTACGATATTGTTATTTTTGTCTTGGGGTTATTACATTGGTTCGACGATTTCAGTTAAAAGATATTCTTGCCGGAAGATTATTAATTGTCTTGTTATTTGTCTTGCCGGATGGTATGTCGTGGCGTGTTCGTATTATGTTGTATGGGCGTTTTTCTATCTCTTGAAAGGAATAGAATCTTCTTTGTATCAAGTGATTATTATTGCATTGACTTTTTCCGCATTACCTTCAATAGGACTTGGTTTTATTACTTCTTATTTTGGGCGAATTATTCACCATTTTAATTCAAATTATACGGGGCGCTTTATGGCAGTGGATACTGTTGGCAGTGTTTCCGGTTCACTTATTACTACGCTTGTGCTTATGCCTTTGTTGGGAGTTTCTTCTGCTATTATATGTTTGGTAGTGTTGACATCTTTGGTTTTAATACTTGTGGCAAAGAAAAAAGATAAAGTTTTGGCTGTTCTTATGTTTTTGCTTTTAACAATCAGTGCTGTAATTATAGATGAAGAACGTATTTTGTTTAATAATAAAAATGTGATGCTGGATAATGCTTTGGCAAGAATTGAAATTGTTGATACAGATTTTGATAATGGAAAACCGCAAACTAGAACTATGGTTTTAAATGGTTCAGGCGCTTCTAAAATTTCTGAAAATGAAAATATGATGTTTGCTTATATAAAATATATTAATGATGTGTTTTTATATAATCTTCCTAAAGATAAAATCCATAATATTCTTATTTTGGGAGCAGGGGGATTTACAGCCGGGTTAAAAGATACACGTAATAATTACACATTTATAGATGTTATAAAACAGTTGCCAGAAATATCAGAACAAAATTTTCTTGAAAATAAACTGTCGGATAATAAGAAATTTATAGTGCAAGATGCATATCTTTATATGCTCAAAGATACTAAAAAATATGATTTTATTCTGGTGGATGTTTATTCTTCAGTACTAAATATTCCAACTAATTTTGTTACGGCTGATTTCTTTTTAATGATCAAAAATCACTTAACACCAGATGGAATAATGGTTGCTAATATTATTACTTCACCATCATTTAAATCAAAATATGCAAAACGAATTGATAATACGTTACGTTCTGTTTTCGGGCACTCATTATCGCGACAGGTAGTTAGTGATGAAACACCAAATCCATATAGTGATAAATTATATAATGTGATATATAGTTATTATAATGGTGAGGCGGATGATGTTATATATACAATAGATAAAAATTCAGCAGTTTTTGGTCAATAAATTCAGGGT
>JAGCRL010000040.1 GCA_017964705.1 Alphaproteobacteria bacterium | reverse complement strand
TTTGGCCTTAGGTGCAGTGTTAGGTGTTATCGCAGTTATCTTAAAACATGAAATTGTGTTGGCTGTTGTGGGAATTGTTTTGGTTTGTGAAACAGTTTCAGTGATTATTCAAGTGGCATATTTCAAGAAAACCGGTAAGCGCTTCTTTAAAATGGCACCGATACATCACCATTTTGAACAACTCGGATGGAGTGAGGTTCGGGTAGTTTATACTTTTTGGGGTATTACTTTGGTGGCTTCTTTGCTTGGGTTATTGGCGTTGATTTAATAGGAGAGTTGGATAAATGATGTTCTTTGCCAGACATAGTAAAAGTAAAATTTCAAACTGGTGGTGGACGGTTGATAAAGTTACGTTTGTTTTAACTCTTCTCTTGATTTTTATCGGCGCAATGCTGGTGCTTTCTGCCAGTCCTTCGGCTGCTCATCGTGACCGCTTAGCCGATGATTTTTCGTTTGTTAAAAAGCAAGGCGTCTTTATCTTTTTGGGATTAGTCTTGCTTATCGGAATTTCTATGCAAAGTTTGAGAACCATTCGGCGAATTGCTATTTTGGGATTTTTCTGTGCGTTAGCCGGTATTGGGCTGACCTATTTGTTTGGCGATGCTACCAAAGGTGCTTCGCGGTGGATTAAATTTGCCGGATTTTCTTTGCAACCTTCTGAATTTGTAAAGCCGATGTTTATTGTGTTTACAGCCTGGTTGCTGGATGTGAGAAAAAGTGCCGATGATATTCCGGGAATGTGGATTGCTATTTTCTTATATGCTATAACGGCGGCGGCTGTTTTGGCGCAACCGGATTTGGGGATGACGGTATTAATAACATTTGCATTTGGAGTGCAGATCTTTTTAGCCGGTATTCCGCTTTGGTTGGTCGGAATATTGATAGTTTTCTTGGTGGTTGGCGTTGGATGTTCATACTTCTTGTTTGCTCACGTGCATGATCGTATTGATCGCTTTTTGGCAACAGAGAATGAAATCGGTTCACAAATCCAAAAATCTATGGATGCGTTTGCTAATGGAAATCTATTAGGACGTGGCCCAGGTGAAGGTGTGATTAAAATGAGCTTGCCGGATGTTCATACAGACTTTATTTTTTCACTTGCGGGGGAAGAATATGGAGTGTGGCTGACAAGCATTATTGTTATTATTTTTATGGTGATTGTTACCAGATTATTAGTTATTTCTATGCGAGAGGGGAATTTATTCCAGATGTATGCTACGGCAGGATTGGTGGCATCGTTGGGAGGACAATCCTTGGTTAATATGTGTTCTTCTTTGCAGCTGATGCCGGCAAAAGGAATGACTTTACCTTTTATTTCTTATGGCGGTTCTTCTATGTGGGCCAGCTGCATCTCAATGGGAATGTTGCTTGCTATTACGCGTAAAAACGCTTTGTCGGAAGATAAGGATAGTTAGGAAAGGAGAGGCCATATGTTTAAAAAAATTTTTGGAAATAAAGAAGGTTTGATTAACAGCTTACCACAAGTACGCGGTAAATACATTGAAAATGCAAAGCTGGCAAAATATACATGGTTTGGTGTGGGTGGTCCGGCAGAGGTTTTGTTTTTACCGGAAGATTATGATGATTTGAAGACTTTTTTGCTGTTAAAACCTAAAGAAATACCGGTAACGGTTATCGGTGGTGGGTCCAATTTGCTTATTCGTGACGGCGGAATTTTAGGGGTGGTAATTAAACTTGATACACCGGCTTTTCAGCAAATTCATATTGATGGATTAGAGGTAACCGTTGGGGCTGGATTACGTAATGCGGATTTGAAGAAAGAATTAATTGCAAATGAAATCGGCGGACTGGAATTTATTTGCTCTGTACCTGGTCGAATCGGCGGATTATTGAGAACAAATGCCGGTTGTTTCGGTCGTGCGGTATCAGATGCTTTTGTTAATGCCCATATTATGAATGAATGGGGCGAAATTTATGAAGTTGAGGCCGGCGATTTTAATTTTTCTTATCGAAACAGTTTGTTTCCGGAAAGCTGGATTATTCTTGATGTCACATTTAAGGGAATTATTTCTACGGCTGAAAATATCAAAAAAGTTATGGAAGAACAGGCGGAATATCGGCGTTTGAGACAGCCTATTAATAAGAAAACAGGCGGCTCGACATTTAAGAATCCGGATGGTCTGGCGGCATGGAAATTGATTGATGAAGCTGGTTGTCGCGGTTTGAAAGTTGGTGGGGCAGAGGTTTCTGATATGCATTGTAATTTTTTGATTAATACCGGGAATGCTACTGCTGATGATATCGAAAAATTGGGTGAATTAATTATTGAAAAAGTAAAAGAAAAAACAGCAATTACGTTGGAATGGGAAATTCGTCGCATGGGAGTGAAAAAATAAAGTATTATGGCAGTTGTATCGTCTAAACAGTTGAATATGCAAGAAGCTTCAGTTTATCCAGAACATGAAATAGGGTATCGGGTTGTTGGTTTTGTGGGAGCTTTTTTGTTGGTGTTATCTCTTTGTTTGACGGCTATTACTATCAGAGATAATGTTTTTTCGGAACATTTTCATCGATTTATGCAATCTGTTTATAAAATTTCGGCACAATATGGATTGTATGTGGAAGATATTATTGTTGAAGGAAATCAACGTACTTCGTATGATGAATTAATTGAGGCGCTAAATCTTTCGGATAATGAGAGTATTTTAGGTATCGATATCGCACAACTGCAGAGTAAAATTGAACAATTGACATGGGTTAAACATTGTGTGGTTAAGCGTAGCTTTTTCCCGAATAATATTTTGGTTAATATTGAAGAACGGCATGTGAGCGCTATTTGGCAATATGAAGGCAGATATTACCCGGTTGACGATGAAGGAAATGTTATTGAAGTGGAAGATTATGAGCCGGATGCACCGATTTTGCTTTTGGCCGGTGAAGATGCACCGAATCATTTGGCTAAGTTGTTGGAAGTTCTTAAAAGCGAAGAAGAGCTTTATAAACGTGTTAAAGCTGCTGTTTTTATCTCAGGAAGACGGTGGAATTTGATTTTTGATCATCCGGGAAATGGTATTGTAGTTAAATTACCTGAGAAAAATTTTGCAGAAGCTTATAAAAAAATTGCATTATTAAACAAAAGACGCGGAATTTTTAAGCGTAAATTAACTTCCTTTGATGTACGATACCCAAATAGAATAATAGTTGACATTGATAAGTCTGTTGAAGATTTAATGTTCAAAAGATAAATGATGAGGTGAAAATGAACCGTTCTTTTAACAGATCGCCAGTTATTGCAGCTTTGGATATCGGTACATCTAAGGTTTGTTGTATTATCGCCAGAGTTAAAGATAAAAAAGTTTCAATTTTGGGATATGGATATAACGCATCAAAAGGAATTAAAAACGGTGTGGTTGTTGATATTAATCAGGCAACCATTGCAGTGTGTAATGCTGTAGAAGCTGCTGAGCAAATGGCAAACGAGCGTATTACCAATGTGGTGGTTAATGTTTCGGGTGAAAAAACACGTAGCGTTATTCGCAGTTCTACTGTTTCGCTTCATAAAAATCGGCCGGTTAGTGATGAAGATGTTAAAAAAGTAACCGATAAAGGGTTGATGAAAGTGAATGTGGAAGGAAATGAGCCGATTCACTTTTTGACGATGGGATATCATGTTGACAACAACGAAGAAGTTAAGAATCCGATTAATATTTACGGTGATAATCTGAGTGTTGATATTTTGCTCGGACTTTACCCTCGTTCAATGTATAAAAATTTAATGACAGTGGTGGAAAGTTCACATTTGGATATCGATATGAGGGCATTTTCCGCATATGCTTCCGGATTGGCGTGTTTGGTTGATGATGAACGTGAACTTGGCGCAACAATTATTGATATTGGTGGCGGAACAACAAGCATTGCCAGTTTTAAGAACGGACACCCAGTATATTTTTCATCAATTCCGGTGGGTGGTGTTAATGTTACAAATGATATAGCTTTAGGGCTAACGACCTCGTTTAATTATGCGGAAGAAATTAAAAATCGTCACGGATGTGCTTTTCTGATTAGCCAGGATGAGCGCGAAATTATTAATGTTTATCCGGTAGGTGAGGAAGATGATAGCAGTATTAAGCAAATTTTCCGCTCGGATTTGATTAATATTATTTCTCCGCGTGTGGAAGAGATCTTTGAAATTGTCGGACGTAAGTTGGACGAAGCAGGGTATAAAAATACGGTTTCTCATCGAGTTGTATTGACCGGCGGGGCTTCACAATTGCCGGGTATGCGCGAAGTTGCCAGTATGGTGCTTGATAAACAAGTGCGAATCGGACGGCCGCGTAACATTGAAAATATTCCTCAGGTGCTACATAACCCAACATTTTCTACAGCTTTGGGGTTGCTTTTGTTTGCAGTGAACAATATGGAACGCAAAATTGTTAAAAAAGTTAATGTGAGCACTTCTTCAACAGGTGTTTTTGCAAAAATTTTAGAATTATTTAAAAAAACTTGTTAAAGTCTTTGACATATTAAAAAAATTGGGGAATTGTTTAAAATCCTATTTGTTAGTAACGAAAACTTAATCTATTTAAAGCTATAATGTTGCTAAAATAAATTTAGATTTTTTATGGAGAAATAATATGGCAATTAAACTGGCTGTCGGCGATACCAATTTTACACAATTAAAACCAAGAATAACCGTTATCGGTGTCGGAGGTGGCGGCGGTAATGCCATCAGTAATATGATGAGCAAAAAACTCGAAGGAGTCGATTTTGTGGTTGCTAATACCGATGCTCAGGCATTAGCCCTTTCTCCAGCCAGCCGTAAAATTCAACTCGGCTTGCAAATCACACAAGGATTGGGTGCCGGTGCACGTCCGGAAATCGGTAAGCTTGCAGCAGAAGAAGCAAAAGATGATATAGAACGTGAAATTTCTGATTCGAATATGGTGTTTATTACTGCCGGTATGGGTGGTGGAACCGGTTCAGGTGCTGCTCCTGTGGTAGCTAAAATTGCTAAAGAAAAAGGAATTCTTACTGTCGGCGTGGTTACAAAACCATTTGCTTTTGAAGGCAAAAAGAGAATGGAAAATGCTGAAAATGCATTGGAAACATTTATTGATGAAGTTGACAGTATTATTGTTATTCCTAATCAAAATCTGTTTCGGATTGCCGATAAAAATACAACCTTAAAAGATGCCTTTGTTAAAGCAGATGAAGTGCTTTATGACGGAGTGCGCTCTATTACCGATTTGATGATTATGCCAGGATTGATTAATCTGGATTTTGCCGATGTTAAGAAAATTATGGCTGATCGCGGTAAAGCTATTATGGGAACAGGTGAGGCTGAAGGTGAAGATCGTGCTCGCGTGGCAGCAGAACAGGCTCTTTCTAACCCAATTTTAGATGATTGTTCATTAAAAGGAGCAAAAGGTTGCTTGATTAATTTTACCGGCGGTTATGATATTACCTTAATGGAAATTGATGAAGCTGTAAATATTATTAAAGAAGAATTAGATGACAACGCCGAACTTATTTTCGGTTCCAGCTATGATGATTCATTGTCCGGTCGTATTCGTGTTTCGGTTGTGGTTACAGGTATTGATGATGAAGCCTTTTCTCAACCGAAGAGC
>JAGCRL010000039.1 GCA_017964705.1 Alphaproteobacteria bacterium | reverse complement strand
TGCAGAATTTTTTTAGCTTCTTCATAACCATCAGTTACCAGACGTTTAATTTCAGCATCTACCAAACGAGCTGTATCTTCACTCATATTTTGATTTTGAGTAACTGCGCGTCCTAAGAAAACTTCATTAGAGTTTTCCGAATAACGAATCGGTCCTAAGAGGTCGCTCATTCCCCATTCCGTTACCATAGCACGAGCTAAGTTGGTGGCGGCATTAATATCCGATGAGGCACCGGAAGTTACTTCTGCATAACCAAACTTTAATTCTTCGGCAACACGTCCTCCCATCATAATGGTTAATCTGGATAACATTTGGGTTCTGGTGTATGAGTATTTATCTTTTTCCGGCAATTGCTGAACCATACCGAGTGCACGTCCGCGTGGGATGATTGTTGCTTTATGGATCGGATCGGTATCTTTTACATTAAGCGAGCAAATGGCGTGACCGGCTTCATGATATGCGGTTAATTGCTTTTCTTTTTCATCCATAGCCAAAGATTTGCGTTCATTACCCATTAGAACTTTATCTTTTGCATTATCAAAATCTGCCGAACTTACTTTAAGTTTATTTTTGCGGGCAGCTAAAAGGGCTGCTTCATTAACCAAATTTGCCAAATCTGCGCCGGAAAAACCCGGTGTTCCGCGAGCGACAACGCTTAAGTCCACATCTTTACCTAAAGGAACTTTGCGGGTATGAACTTTTAGTATTTCCTCGCGGCCTTTTACATCCGGATTGCTGACAGTAACTTGGCGGTCAAAACGACCGGGACGCAACAAAGCCGGGTCTAGAACATCCGGACGGTTAGTAGCAGCAATTAAGATAACATTTTCATGGGCATCAAAACCATCCATTTCTACCAACAATTGGTTTAAGGTTTGTTCGCGTTCATCATTACCGCCGCCAAGACCGGCACCACGATGACGACCAACTGCATCAATTTCATCAATAAACAGCAGGCATGGGGCATTTTTCTTTGCTTGTGCAAACATATCGCGTACGCGTGAAGCGCCCACACCGACAAACATTTCTACAAAGTCTGAACCGGAAATTGAGAAAAACGGTACATTTGCTTCTCCGGCGACAGCTTTAGCCAATAAGGTTTTTCCTGTTCCCGGAGGGCCAACCAATAAAACACCCTTAGGGATTTTGCCGCCCAATCTTTGGAACTTTTGCGGATCTTTTAAGAAGTCGATAATTTCTTCTAATTCTTGTTTGCTTTCTTCGGCACCGGCAACATCGGCAAAAGTTACTTTTTTAGTATTTTCGACCAAACGTGCGCGTGATTTTCCGAAGCTCATGGCTTTATTATTGCCGGAGTTTGCCTGACGCATAAAGAATACCCAAACGCCGATTAGCAATAACATTGGGAACCATGATATCAGTATTCCCCAAAAAGTGCTTTCTGTGGTATCAATCGGTTTGGCTTCGATTTTGATATCCATTTTTCTTAAGGTTTCGATCATATTCGGATCATATGGGGCGTAGGTATGAAAATGTGAACCGTCGGTATATGTACCGTTAATATCATTGCCAACAATTGTAACAGCATTAACATTACCATCTTCGGCTTTATTCATAAACTCTGAAAAAGCGATTTGGGCCATAGGTGCTTGTCTGGTTTGCGGGCTGTACATATTAAAAATAACGCTTAGGGCTATAAAAGCGATGAGCCAAAACAAAATACTTTTAGAATCTTTCATCTCTCTA
>JAGCRL010000038.1 GCA_017964705.1 Alphaproteobacteria bacterium | reverse complement strand
GCTCACAAAGGAAGAAATAGAGTGGCTTGAGGAAAACCCGAACCGACAAGCATATACACTTGTTTGTATTGAGAAACAAGCTAATGACGTTGCTGATAATAAAATACAAACAAACTGTGATGTATGCGGTAAAGAGATAAGTGGAATAGAAAACTTTATTAACGCTGGAGATAAAGTTGTCTGTTTTGAAGAATGTCTTTATGAAGCTATTGGACAATTTAGACATTGGGAAAACACACCATCAGATAGTTGGAGGGAAAAGAAAAAATGACTAAAGAGTATAAACTTATAGCTTGCCGTACGATTACAGAGCTGGAAGATACAGTATCGTTATATATCCGGCGTGGTTATAAACCGACAGGAGGTGTAACACTTTATGAAGAATGGATGTTGCAAGCAGTTTACAAGGAGATTGAGATATGACTAAAGCACCAAACGACGTACAACAAGCTGAGTATTATTATTCTCGTTACAAACAAGAACGTGATTCAGAATACGGCAGTGAGTGCCAAAAACTTGAAATTGAACTTGGTTTTATGGCATATCACATCACACAATGTATTAATCAGTATAACGAAAAAGCCGACCAGATTGCTTATACAAGGCGTTTCTGGTGGTGGCAATATGCTATTACCAAAAGAACGCTTAAAAAGTTTAAAGTTAAATGGATCTACCGGTCAGAAAAAACTAAAGAAGATTTTAAAAAATTACTTTGGAAGGAATCAAAGGTTAAAGGTGAGAGACTTGGTGATGTGCATAAAGATAACGTTATCGGTTATCTGGCAAAGATGCAAGAAAACGATAAAACGCCCGGAAGTTATGAACATTATGTGTATATAATTAGGAGATTGAGATATGAAAACAATTAAGGTAGGTGCATGATGAAAGAAGGTTATTATTACGCCATAATGGATGGTGAAGAAAAGATTGTTGAAAAAAGAAAAGGTTTGAAATATCCTTATCTCAGCGGTTTTTGTTGTGAACGCGAGTATATACTGTTGGGTCGAGTACCAAACTTTGCACAAGGCAATATATTAAACAAACTTAAAATTCGTCGCTGTTGCGCTAATTGTGCTAATTTCGTGAAATATAGCAACATCTTTGATGAAGAAATTGAGTATTGGTGTGATTTGCCGTGGGATGAATTAAAAGATACTGATAGGTCTGAACTTGACTGCGGACTTGATGAAAATAAATGCAAATACTTTGAGATAAACGCTGAAAAATTGAAGGATGCGTTTGAATGTGATGAAGTGGAGGCTAAAGATGAGTAATAATACGCCGGATTATAATGATAACTTATATTTTGATTGCATACTAGGAGACAACGATTTAACCGCACAATGGCGCAAAGGCGAACTGCCGGAAGGTTTATATTATGTAGAAAATAACGAAGGAAATATTGGTATATTGGGATGGTCTAAATTTGCTGGTTGGTATAATATTAAACAAGTTCTCGCACCTGTACCGTCTTATCAATGGGTTATCGACCACAGTTTTAAACCTTTTTCACAGCGATTATTTGAAAAGACGTTGGAAGATAATAAAAAACTCAAAGAACTGCTGAAAGAGTGTGAGTTATGGTTTACCGGTATTGTTGGTAATATGAACGATAAAAACGTCGGCGAACATAACAGAAACTTACCGATAGGTAATTTTGAACATATTTTTAAGGTATTCTCTCAAAAAATCAATGAGGTATTAAAATGTGGAAATATAAAGTAATTGTCTCAAACCCTAAAAAGTCAATAGAAGAATTTGAAAACATAGTTTCGGAATATCTAAACACCGGTTGGAAATTATCAGGTGGTGTTTATATTGATTCTAAATTTGGTTACTTATTCCAAGCTGTGCATAAATTTGAATCGGAGTTAGAAAAATGAAATTAACAAGCATAACAATAGAATATGAAAAATGGGGAAACGATAAAGGAAAATATAAAAGCAAAATATGTTTTGATGTTAACGAAGATATTACTGTTTATGCAAAGGCAGATGAAATCGTTACAGCGGAACTTGTCAATGTCTTAATCCCTGTTTTTGAAAAGATAACTAACCAAAAATTTGAAGATGTAAAAGGTGAAACGGAAACATTTTTAAGCAAGTTTGGGTTGAAGAAAAAATGACGTATTACGAGTGGAAAATAAAGATTGACGGCCAGACTTGGGCGCAAGGAACCGCACCGGATAAAGATGGTGCATTGAATGAAATTAGTTTATATCTGATGCAATATCAGGATGATTGGGAAAACAAACTTGAAATACTTGTTAAAAAGAAGGAGTTAAAATAATAATGGCTAAAGACTCAGATGACTGCGAGGTCATGAATGAATTGTTTGACAGCGGTGTGCATTGGCGGCCGGTGTCAATTTATAATCAAGACGATACCAAAATTAGAGACCTTACCAAGCAAGAACAGCTTGAATGGATTAAAAAACAGAAGGAGAAATTAAAAAATGTACACGATAGATAAAATTTATAACGGCTGCCAACAGGTTGGTGAATTTATAAAAGATGGCAAGCGTTATAAAATTTATCGCTTGCCAAACAATACACGTTATTTTGGTCTTACACTCAATCAATTATTTAAGTATCTCGAACTTTTTTAACTGATTTTCAATTCGTTCCAAACGAGCTATAATCTCTTGGTTTTGTTTCCTCAGCTCTTGCAACACGTCATTATTACTGGCGTCCTGTTGCAAGAGCATTGTATTATAAACCTGTAAAATGTTAGCGAGTGTGTTAAGGTTATCAAGTTGTTGGTTTTGCTTCATCCTTGCGCTCCTTCATATCCATCTATATTAAGTCCTGCACCTCTGATACCGTAAATCAAGCTTGGATGCGTTAAATCCTCACCGGCCACAGGTGCTTTTGTATATCCTAACTCCTCATAACCTTTATTCTCTATAATCGCTTTAATTGTGTGTTCAAGCGGTTTAGTGCGAATCGAACTGCTATCTGCAATAGCTTTTTGAAACGCTGTGTAGCTGATATAACCACCGCGAAATCCGCGCTCTTTATTGTCAACTTTATCATCAAGCAAGACACGCAACGGGCTTCTGCCAATTCTTATAACTTCATCATAGCTTGAAGTCTGCGGCGCCCTGTGCGGAAGCTCGCCTTTTTCAATCGGATAATTGAGATAATAGTCGGCAATTTGTTCGTAACCGCCTTCTAACTCAAGCCAATTATACATCATATCAAAAAATTCTTTATCCAGCCCGGCATCGGCAATTTGCTGAGCTGACTGCAGGCTTGAATAAAAAATACAATACCGCCGCTCGTTTTCATCAATCGGAAACGCATCTTTGAAGTTAGAGAAGAATATCCAGTTGGCAACGTTATCTTCCATCTCTTGGTCCACACCTTTGCTTTCAACGGCGATTCGGCGGTCGGTAATAATAGTTTTAAGGCCATTCATAAGGTCATTACGGTCACCGACACGCACTTCGTCCACAAGTATCATAAGTTTATTGCGCATCCAACCGTTAAACTGGCTGACACCGCTAACAAGTTCTTCAGCGTCCGGTTGATAAGTGTACGATTCGCCAATGCAGAATTTAATCACATCACCTATCATTTGTTTACCGATACCTTTAGCTGACTGCAACAGCACCGACCAAGGTATTTTATGGCCCGGATATTTGATACAATGAGCGACATAATCTTGAAAGATTTTAACGTCGTCAGCAGTGTTAAATATCCGCGAGAGGTATTTTAACCATCTTTCAACGTTACCGGCTCTGTGACGAATTATAGCAGGTATATAAGTATTCAAACCTTTACGGCCCATATCATCTTTGATAATTGCAAACGGTGCTAAGTCCGGCAAAAACCGACAATGGTCTACCTTAGGAATAACCCAGTCTGTTGCTCGTAGGGCGGCTTTCCACGCGCTATCGGTCGTTTTACCACCTGAGCGCTTAGTCGTGAACTCTTTGCCACCGTAGCGCCCGCAAAACTGCGTTTCATTCATAAAACGACCGGTCGGTGAGAAAATTCTACCTTCGCGTTCAACAAAGTAACAATTTTTAAACCATACTTTTTTAGCGTATTCATCAAGAACTTCCATACCTTCAAACATATCTTCATCTACAGACTCGGTCAACGTGGCCGCAGCGGTTTTAATCGCGTTCATTTGTTCCTGAGTTGGCGGTGTTTCCTGATGATTAAACCAACCGGCAACACCGCTGACACGCATAAAACGACCCCAACCTACTTCACTGTCTTTAATAGAGTTCCAAAGTTTAAGATTTTCTTTGCTGTCGTTACCGGTATATTTTGCACACCAATCCAGCCATTTTGTACGCAATTCTTCTTCAGATGCGAGCGTCCAACCGGCTTGTTTATAAGCGGCTGATAACGCTAACCAATCTTCGCGTGATAAATTGTTCGGGTTGACAAGGTTGAGAGCGAAGTCAAGCCATTCCATACTTGGTGCCGCTAAATCTGCCGACCCAAGTTCACAACGGTTACCAACTTTTTCAACGATATTAACGTTGGCAAGGCTGTCAGCAATTTGCTGTGCTGTATATCTCGCAGTGTTATTAAGCGACCAGCAAGTTGTCAGTTGTGGAGTGGATTTGTTATGGAGAAAACCCGGTACACGCATAACTCTGGTAGCGTCAATAACATTCGGGTCACTGGCATAAAGCTGGCAGAGTTTACGTTGTTGTAAAGTGTAAAAATCATTGCCGGTATAAGGCTGTACAAGCCAGTAAAGGTGATATTTACCCTGAGAGGATTGCACTGCAAAATGTGGCGGTGTAGAGCTATTAACAGCGCGTTGGTAGCTGTCCTGAGCCGTCAAAGCATCATCAAGGTCAATAACGTGTGCGCGGATATATTCGACATTATCAAGTGTACGAGCGCCAGTCGGTTTCATAGCATTAACGGTCATAAAAATACCATAACCACGACTATTATAATCTATAAGGGTGTTCGCAAGAGCTGCAAGCGTACCTCTGAGGTTAATACCTTGCTCGCCTTTGTCGCGGTCGTTTATAACGCGCCAATCGCACTCGGTGTCTGGTGAGCCGGTCAGAGAGGTTATAAACGCAGCAGTAAGATTAAGATTGTCTGGTGTCATGCTAACAACTCCTTAAATATAGCTTGTAGCACTGCTACGACAATAGAATTGCCGGCCTGTTTGTAGAGTTGTGAGTTAAATACACCTGATAATTGTGCTGCGTAGAACTCATCATCTGTAAAATCCATTAATCGCCAACATTCTAACGGGGTGAGTTTACGGATGCGATAAGAATTTATTACTTTTGGTATATTTCCACTTCCTTCTCCTGATTTAATAGTTCTAGTTATACCATTTTCATCATAAACTTGTTGTTCAAAATGCCATCCATATTCTGTTTTTCCTTTCAAAGGATTTATAACTTGTAATTCTTCAACAATTTTCGGCTCTCTCTGACCGCCTTGTGGGTTATCCCAATTACCACTGTTGATAATATTACCGAGTTGGACTACTGTAGCATCGTGTTTTTCCGCTTTCAAACATCTACTTAATCCGTTTAATGGTTTTCGATGAAATGCCTCGGTATCGTTTATATATAAACCGCTAGGTTCCAACAAATAATTATCTTTTTCAACGGTTGTAAGTGTGTTTGAAACGCCATCAACTCTCGGTTGCATATTAGTCATGTTATGACGACTTTCTTTAAAATTCCCCGATTCATATGCTTTTCTCACAGCTTTACCGTATTCATTACGTTTAGGTGTTAAAACTTGCGGTTCGTTTATATAAGGTTGACGATTGCCACCGCTCATAGTATTTAAAGTAGGTGATAATCCATCAACACTAAAAATATCACCCGCGAATCCACCATGAGAATCTCTACCGTTAATATTACCAATATAAATAACATAATTATCTTTTTCAACAGTTGTTAACGTGTTTGAGTAACCGGTTCCGTTAATTTCTAAACGTTGTTTAGTCGGCGCACCCGCTGTTCTATCGCTAGGATTATCAGGATTTCGCCCACGACTTGCACACGCAAGAGGTTCTATAACACCCGTGCAACCATATCCAACACCTATAACATTATCAGGTGTTTGTTTGTAATAATTGCTACAAATTGTTCTTGCATAGTTATCAGAATCTGTATTAACAGGTTGAGCCACTATATCCCACGTGTGCTTTCCGTCAGTCGAACCACAACCACCACAGCGGATTGTATTGCTGATTTCTTTGCCCATATTCATAACTAACTTATCAACTTTATCTTGTGACAAATAATACTTCTCATCAACCACAGGCTCTAAAACGTCTTTAAGTTTGCGAGTGAGTGGTATCTTCTCAGGGAATTTATAACCTAAAACATCCACATCTTTACGAATACTAACAACAAAAACACGTTCACGATTTTGCGGTACTCCGTAATCTTTAGCATTAAGTACCTGCCAATAATTGTTATAACCTAACAAATCGAGTTTTCCTAACCATCTTTCAAAATCAGGTTTAAATTTTTTACCAACCAATGCTTTAACGTTTTCAAGTAACAAATACTTAGGTTGATTACCATAAATTATAGCGTTTTCCAACAATCTCTCTACGTGCAACAACAAACCACTACGAGTTCCTTCGTTTATACCTGCTTGTTTTCCAGCCACGCTTAAATCTTGGCATGGAAAACTATAAGTCCATAAATCCGCATAATCTAACATCGGTATTTTGGTTATATCACCATAATTATATGTAGGACCGTTTATAGCTTCGTAAGATTGTATGGCATATTTATCAATCTCACTAATGCCTACAACTTCATAATCAAGCCCTAAACGTTTGAGAGCTGCTACTTGAGCGCCAATTCCGCTAAACAATTCTATAATTTTAATTTTCTGCATTGTCATTACCCTTACCTCCGAATCGCCAATTTTCCACATCTTCAATATTCCAACGTCTAGGATTTGAACCTTCAATCGGTTTTACAGGAAACCGCCCGCCCAATATCCAATTATATAGCGTTTTCTTAGTAACGCCTATGAGTTTGGCAACCTCGGTAAGAGTTAATGTTTTTTGTTCATCCATAATTCAACCTCCAAAATTATCAGTTGACGTAACCTTATAACCGTTTATAACTGCTGTCAACATATTTTTTACACATTTTTACACATTTTTACACATTTTTACACTTGACAACGGCTATAAAGCGTTATAAGGTGTTGGTAAGTGCAGAGGTTTACAGAGGGTTAAATCCACAATATAACCGAACCTCTGCACGGTTTAATTATAATAAATGAGGTGAGAAAATGCAAAAGTTAGCAAATAATATATTATGTTGGTGCGGTAACCCAGAGGCAGGTGTTGTTCAACAAGCGAAGAATATTGCAAACCATCCATGGTTAGTCGGCAACGTGTGTTTAATGCCGGACACTCATGAGGGTTACGGTATGCCGATTGGTGGTGTTGCAGCACTTGATAATGCTATTTGTCCGAATATGGTTGGTGTTGATATTGGGTGTGGTATGCTTGCGGTTAAGACTAATTTAACTACTGAGCAAGTTACTGTAGATTTGTTAAAGCAAGTTATGGGTAAAATTCGTGAGCAAGTTCCGGTTGGGTTTAACCATCATACGACTCAACAATTAAGCCCTGTTTTTGCCGATGAGAGTTGGAATACTACAAATATATGTTTGCATGAGTTTCAATCTGCACGTTATCAAATAGGTACTTTAGGTGGTGGAAATCATTTCATTGAGATTCAACGTGACGAGGATAACAATATCTGGTTTATGATACATTCTGGTTCTCGTAACTTAGGAAAGAAGGTTGCTGATTTTTATAATCGTAAAGCAAAGGAATTGTGCAAATTTTGGAAGCAAAATGAAATCGTGAACAACGACCTTGCTATTTTACCGATAGGTACTAATGAAGCTCGTGCTTATATAGATGAAATGAAGATTTGTTTGCAGTTTGCTTATGAAAATCGTATGCTCATGGCACAACGAATAATGGATTCTTTTGCAGATGTGTTTCCTAATTTCAATAATTTGAACACGATAAACATTCATCATAATTACGCCGCTCTTGAGCATCATTTTGGTCGAGATGTGTGGGTTCATCGCAAGGGAGCTACTTTAGCTCGTGAGGGAATTATCGGTATTATTCCGGGTTCTCAAGGTACTTGCTCTTATATTGTTGAGGGTTTAGGCAACGAAGCCTCGTTACAATCTTGTTCCCATGGTGCAGGCCGTAAGATGTCTCGTATGAAGGCAAAGCAAGAGTTGACAGTCGAGGGCGAAGCAAAGCGTATGGATGATTTAGGCATTGTTCATTCAATTCGTAATGTAAATGACTTAGATGAGGCACCGTCTGCATACAAGGACATTGATGTCGTAATGGATGAGCAAAAGGATTTGGTTAAAATCTTATTCAAGTTATCACCAATGGGTGTTATTAAAGGATAAAGTAATGTGGCTTAGTATTAAAAAATATGCTCTCATTATTAAAGCGTTATCAACACTTGCCGACCGCCCGTATCTGGCAAGTGTTGATGAAAATGATGACGGCACGGTTACTTTCAACTTCGTGCAAGGTGATAAAATTTACAGGTTTACAGCAGTGCAAGCTGATGTTGAAGATGTTGAAGGGAGAGTGTTAAATTGAGTAATATAGAGTTGTATCACGGCGATTGTCTCGAAGTAATGGACACGTTGATAGCAATGGGTGTAAAGGTGGATGCTATTATTACCGACCCACCGTATCTTTTAGAAACTGAAGGTGCTGGATTTTTTGGTAAAAAGTCTGATGAATATTCTATGAACTATAAAGGAAAAAAAGCTTATACATACGGTGGTGAACGTTATGTTATGCAAGAAATTAATTCAATGAAAGACGGTATTTCAGAAGAAACTTTAGAAAAACTTTGTAAAATTATGAAAAAAATAAATATTTATTTCTTTTGTAGTCAAAAACAATTACCAATTCTTTATAAATTTTTCGTTGAAAAAAAAGGTTGTAATTGGAATTTATTATGTTGGCATAAAACTAATCCTATCCCTGCTTGTGGAAATAAATATTTGTCCGATTCAGAATATATAATGTTTTTTAGAGAAAAAGGTGTTAAAATTTACGGAAATTTTGATACAAAGTTTACTTATTATGTAACAAAAAGTAATATGGAAGATAAAAAGAAATACGGGCATCCGACAATTAAACCTCTTAATATAGTTGAAAATTTTGTAATAAATTCAACAAACGAAGGTGATACCGTTTTAGACCCGTTTATGGGTTCCGGTACTACTGGAGTTGCCTGCAAGCGTTTAAATCGTAATTTTATCGGTATTGAACTGGACGATAAATATTTTCAAATAGCAAAGGAGCGAATTAATGCCGCTTAGAGGTTTAAATCGTCCTGAAGGTGTTGAACGTCAGCCGGAAGATTTTTACGCTACCGACCCAGCTGTAATTCCGCCGTTGCTCAAGGTACTTGGGCCTGATTGGGAAGCCGGCAACAAACTTATCTGGGAATGTGCTGTGGGTGCAGGTCATCTGTCTCAAATCCTTGAGCTTTACGGTCATCAGGTTATAAGCACTGACCTCATTTACAGAGGTTTTGGCGTTGGTGGTATTGACTTCTTACAACCAACACCATACGACGATTTACCGTACGATGCAATAATCACAAACCCACCATTCAAATATGCTTTAGAGTTTGTTGAAAAATCTCTCAGAATAGCACCTGTTGTTTGTATGTTTTTAAGAATAGGGTTTATTGAATCCGAGCATAGAGACGCTTTATTTACTAACAATCCACCACGTTATATTGCTGTATTCCGTAAACGCGCTCGAACATCTAAAAATGCCGCTTTTCCAAAAGGTGAATCGAGCGCAACGTGCCATGCGTGGTTTATATGGTACCGCGGTTTCAAAGGTAATCCTGAAATATTAAGAATTTAAAGCGCGACTAAAATGCCGTAAACGCTCCGGTGCTTTCATATTTCTAACGAGTTTATGGTTTGTTGCCAACATTTGCACAATCACTTTACTACAATCTGTATCAAGCGCGTATTGTGCAACAGCTTCTTTAACGTCTGCAAAGTGATACAACACAGCAGCGTGTGTAATGTTAAGAGCTGTTGCAATCGTTGATGGTGTTACATTCGGCCATAATTTCAAGCCGGTTTGTAAAATCAGTTCACGGGTTCTTTCACCCTGTTCTTTTGTTTTATACGCTATCGGCATATCTTATAATCCTATAAAAATCGTTAATCCCAGTTGCAAATCCGGCCATACCGCCGTTTGCATTTACAATATCTATAAAATGTTTTTGTTCTTGCTCGTGCTTGTCATTAGGATGATAATGCCAGCCTGCAGCTTTCATTTCAACGGCTGTAAACACCCCTATAACTTGCCCGACCATTTGAGGTGTTATGAGTACCGGTCGGATGCCAACCCAGTCAGAACTGGCAAGTTTGGCCTCGCTACCCAATCCATAACGCACGAAGCGCCCGTTCTCGTCATAAAACCCACCGCAGTTATTACGCCAGAGGGTTACATTGAGTTGTGCGGCCGCAAGACGTACGTGTGATTTTTCTGCTCTCTCTCTCTTTTCCACCAGTCCATTACTCTTTTAGCCATATTCTCAAAATCTTGACGATTGTGTGAACCGTCAAGCGCTGATAATACGTCTGTTCCTGTTGTTAAATAAAATTTTTTATAAATTTCTCGGTCATCAAACCCTTTCAAACGTTCAATGGCCGCCCACTGTGCAATAGCTTCTTTAAGCTCTGCTTGTGCAGCAATCTTTTCAGCTTGCCGATTCGCAACACCTTTAGCCGCTATTGGCCCTGCAACGTGATTAACTCTTGCCGCAACGTCACCCGGTGCTTCTAACACCGTTCCACGCCGCATACGTTCAAGCATATCACGCGTTAATAATACCAAATCGCCTTCAACCATCTCAATACTACGTGCTTGCGGCTCCGGTAACGGTTTTTCAAATCCACAATACGGGCAAACAGTTCTAAACTTTTCATAAGGCTTCAGACAATGTTTGCAGACCGTCAGAGGTATATCATCCGGGTCAGGTTGTAATTTCGCTCTACGCTCTCGACGATTTAGCGACCATTCTCGCTCCATATCAGGCAGACCGTGCCGAATAACGTTACTAACGTGGTCGATAATTAACGCTGTTTTACCCGGAAGTGGTCTAAGCGCTCGCCCACATTGTTGCAAGAATTTAGCCAACGAAGCTGTAGGACGCGCCATAATTACCACATCACAAGCCGGTAAATCAAACCCTTCATCAAACAAATCAACGTTGACAAGCACGTCAATTTTACCGGTTTTAAATAGTTCTACAGATTGTTCGCGATAGCTTGTAACACTTTTACCGTTTAATGACACAGCTTTAATACCACTCGCGTTAAAATCACGTTCAATATCTGCAGCGGTTTCAATATCCGTTGCGAACACAATAGCTCTGCGGCCAAGCGCATATTTTACATAATTGGCAACAACATCGCCGACGATTTTTGATTTACGTGCCGCTTTTTTAAGCGTTTGAAGCGACCAGTCACCGTTTGAACTAAGCTGACTATCCTCAACGTTAATATCGGATTTTGGGCATACAATTTCATAATCTGCCAAATAACCGTTATCAATCGCCCACCGCATTGTCGGCCCGATAACAATATCATCCATAAATCCGTCAGCCCAACGACCTAATCCACCGCCGTCAGCTCGATTCGGTGTAGCAGTTACGCCGAGTCCACGAGCATTTTTAAACATTTCAACAGCTTTACCCCATTTATTTTTGACTTGTAGGTGATGGCACTCATCGATTTCCCACAAATCTATCTGCTCTGCCCATGATTTCAACGAGTCGGCACGGCTGATAAGTGTATCAACGCCGACAACAGCTGTTAACGCTGACGGGTTTACAAACGATTGCCCAAACTCTCTACGATGTTTATGAGTTATTTGACCGATTGTTGATGTTGGTGCAATAATTCTGTGTGGAATACCTGCAAGAGCGAGATGACAACTCATCTGGCTCACAAGTTCGTTACGGTGTGCAACAACAGCAGTGTGTTGTGAACGGTTATGAAAGTTTAAAGCTATTGACGACATACAAACAGATTTACCAAGCCCTGTACCCATTACAAGGCATACGTTCCTGTTACCGGCGTTCCAGCTGTTATAAACTTTATTCACGACATCCTGTTGATAAGGTCTAAGCGTTACTGGCATTATAACCACTCCGGTAATGTTGCAGGTTTAAGAATACGTTTGCCTTCGATACTTGGTATAAATACTCCAATCCAATTATCATCATTAACGTCTCTGATGATTACAGGTTTATTAGCGTCAATAACTTCAGGAAACACCAATTCTCCTGTCGGTGAAACGCGCCATAAAGTTTCAATATCCAACATATCAAAATATAAAAAACCGTTTTGCTCTGTGGATAACTCGAACCAATTATACCAATTATCTAAAACCGATTCGTCAGGCCAATGAATATAATCTGTATAAATTTGTCCTAGTGTATCAATGACTGAACCTGTTGCTAAATCAGGTATCGTGTCAAACGTTAATGACCCTGCTATACCTGATTCTCTATCGACAACTTCTTTAAGAGAAACATTATTATTAATATAACACGAATCTTCTGGCTCTTTTGTTTCACCTAAATATTGCACACAAGCAAAATTTTTGTTAGTACCTATTAAATAAATTTTACCACCGCTTATCTCAATTTTCAAATCTGATAACGCTATAAACCGTTGTAAAATCGTTGCAGGTATTGTCACTTTCATAATTTTCCAACTCCGTTAAAATTTTTCTTGACAACTGTTTAACAATAATGTAAAACGGTTAATGTTAAATGTCAACATAAAAAATGGAGTAATAAAATGAAATATACATTAACAATTACAGATATGAACGATGAAGAATTTGCACGTGTAGCAAATGCTTTTAATATTACACCGTGTGTAGAAGTGTCAAAAAATGACATCGTTCTCACCGATGAACCAATCGTACCAGTTGAAGAACCGGTGTTACATGGACCGGCTTACGATAAAAATGGTTTACCGTGGGATGAACGAATCCACAGCTCAAATCATAAAATGACCGATAAAGGTGTTTGGCAACGTCGCAGAGGTATCACCGACATTGAGTTTGAAAGAGTTAAAAACGAGTTGTTAGGCGTCCAAGCTCCGGTAACTCCGGTAACTCCGGTAGCTGTTGAACCTCAAGAGGTGGTAACTCCGGTAGCACCGGCACCGACAGCGCCTGTTGCACCGATAAGTCCGGTAGTAGCACCTACACAGCTTGTTGTAGATAATCAGTTTGTGCCACAAGTAGTAGCACCTGATATATACGCTCAACCTGTGGCTCAACCGCAAGCTTCAATAGCTCCAGTAGCTCCGCAAGCACCTCAGCCTGTAACAGCTCAGCCGGATGTTACCGTCCTTTTCAAGACGATGTTTGACAAGGTTAAAGCTGGTATGGCTGCTGGTGCTGTTAAAGCTAACGACGTTAGAGACCTTATAACGGCTGTTAACACGCAATTTGGTACGCAATATCAAACTTTAGCTGCAATTAACGACAATGTTGCAGCGTTGCAATTCGTTATCAACAATTTGGTTAACAAAGGATTGTAATATGTTATCTCTCACAGCCACAGAGTTACCTAGATTCATGGCTTGTAACGGTTTTACGAGGTTAGGCGGCATTGAGCCGTTTAACCCGTCAACCGAAATCACAGATGAAGGTAACGCCGCTCACTGGCTATGTGAACAGGTTTATCAAGGTATTAAACCTGAAAGTTTAATCGGTCAGAAAGCATATAACGGTTTATTTATAACAGAGGATATGGTTGAAAACTGCCGTGAATATATCAATCTTATCACAAGCACAAGTTGTTACGTTGAAAAAGATACTTCACATCGTAACGGTAATTTGTGGGAGATTCGCGGTCGTGCTGATTATATTGCTCGATATGATGAACATACTTTAATGATAGCCGACTTAAAATATGGTTGGCGAATTGTTGAACCGGAAATGAATTGGACTTTAATTAGTCACGCTATTGAAGCTAGAAGATATTGTGGTTTCATTCCGACAAGATTCATATTCCGAGTTTATCAACCTAGACCATTCCATCCACGCGGGCCTGTTCGTGATTGGGTTATCGGTAAAGTTGAACTTGATGAATTTGAGGACCAACTTATATCGACATTGAACAACCCGTCAGCAACGGTTTGCAGCAGTGAACAATGCTATAGGTGCAAATCACTTTCGCAATGTCCTGCGGCACAAATAGCGACTATGAACGCTGTTGATGTTGCAAATATGGCATTTGATAGTGAAATATCAGATGATAAACTTGCATGGATGCTGGATAACTTGAAACGCGCGCAAGAAGTCATAAAACAATCTTATGAAGCATATCAAGATTTAGCATTGCACAGGTTAAAAGCCGGTGATAAAATTAAATCATACGACATTCAAACCGCTTTAGGTAATACGATATGGAATGACGATGTAACGCCGGAAATGCTTGAAGTTATATCAGGTGTTGATTGTACTGTTAAAAAACTGATAACACCTGCACAAGCTAAGAAAAAAGGTGTGCCGGAAGATTTAATCGGTCAGTTCACGCATCGACCGGATAACGGTTTTAAGCTGGTGAAAATTGATGAAAACAAACTTGGTAATAAACTATTTGGAGAAAAATAAATGAGTATTGAAAATTTGAGAACCCCGTTAGGTCGTTTGGTAGGTGGTAATCCTGTTGTCAAACAACAAGTAACGGATTTTTACACGAAGCAGCCTAAACTCGACCAAGCCGGTCAGCCGATTGACGAATATCGGTGTGAAGTTGCTTTTCCGAAAAAAGAATTTATGGAACAAATTTGGCCGTTAATCAATCAGGAAGTTTCGGCAAATTATCCGCAATATGCCAATATACACCCGGACCAATATGAAAACTCGAAATTCAGTTGGAAGGTTATTAACGGTGATAGCCCTGCTTGCCCTAAAGGGTCTAATGTACCGTATAACACTCGCGAAGGTTATCCGGGTAACTACATTGTTAAAATTCGCACGTCTGCATTTGCACCGAGCGTATTCAAATATGAAAATGGTGCGTATCGCAAGATTGAAAACAATGAAATCAAAACCGGCGATTACGTAGCTGTCAACGTCAATGTTACCTGCCATAAAGAAAATGACGGTGGTTTATATTGGAATCCGAATGGTTTTGAATTGGTTGCTTACGGTAAAGAAATTAAAGGTGCTGCCGGTGGTAATCCTGAAGAAATGTTTGGTCGCCAAACATATAATTTACCACAGGGCGCGTCAACAATGCCGATAAGTTCTGCTCCGGCAACTGCGCCGATGCCGCAAGCTATGCCGCAAGCACCACAAAATTTTCAGAACCCGTCATCTGTTCCTGCGGTAGGGGTTACGCAAGTAAATGGGATGGCAAATGTGGGTACTGCCGTTCCTCAGATGAACAATGGCGGCGTGAACACGGTTACCCCAGTAAATATGCCTGCACCGGCTTATGATTTTGTTCAGAACGCTGGTATGCCGCAAGCTCAACCGGCTCCTATGGCTATGCCGCAAGCTCAACCAGTTTTCAACCAATCTGTTGCGAATGTGGCAGGCCAGCAACAGACCGCGCACCCAATGGCCGCTACTACTGCTCCGTTTGTGACTACATTCCCTTCTAGGTAGTTGCAAGTGTTGACAACCGCTGACAGACCGGTTAAAGTCTGTCCATATTTTATGGTGTCAGAAGCCGATAGGATACGCGCATCTGTGCTTTATGCCTGATGGACTGTTACAGTTTATAACATTTAGTCACCGTTATAAATGTTGGTAACATAGGTTTGACTAACCGAGATTGGGTTCAAATCCCACTGACACCACATTTTTAACAGGAGAAAATAATGCCAACAGTTATTAAACCGGAAGAAATTTTACCGGAAAATTTTAATGAATTACAAGAAAAATGCCCAAGCATACATACTGTGATAATACTTCAAGCGATAGGCGCTATTTTAATAAGTAAAAACATTATGAAAGCTGAAGAATTAAATGAAACAGCTAAAGAATTGTATAAAATCCAAAGAGATAAAATGATAGAAGAATTTAAAAATGCTAAACTTTGATAACGCCATTGTGTACGATATAGAGACATTTCCGAATTGCTTTACGTTTGCTATGGAGATGTTGAACTCTAATGTTAAATCCGTTTGGGAGATTTCTGAATTTCGTGACGACCGCCAACAGTTATTGGCTTTTTTCCGCGAGCTTGCGCGATTGCAAACACCAATGATAGGTTTTAATAATGTCGGATTCGACTATCCGGTCATTCACTTCCTTTGGAATAATCCGTCAGCAACCTACCAACAACTTTACGCTAAGGCCATGGAGATTATTGAAAGTCAAGACCGATTCGGTCACATTATTTGGGCCGATGACCGATTCGCACCACAAGTTGACTTATTTAAAATGCACCATTTTGACAATAAAGCCAAGTCCACATCGTTAAAAGCGCTTCAAATTAATATGCGTGCGCCGTTTGTACAAGATATGCCGATTAAAGACGGTACGGTATTAACCAAAGAACAGGTTGAAATCCTTGTCAGCTACAACAAACACGACGTACTTGAAACTAAACGATTCGCTAAATACGCTCACCACGCTATTGAGTTCCGTCAAGGTTTGGAACATTTATTCGGTATTGACGTTTATAACTGGAATGATACCAAAATCGGCGAACAAAATATGATACAGCGACTTGGTGACGATGTATGCTATGACACGTCGTCAGGCAAGCGTAAAATGCGTCAAACACCTCGCACACATATAGCGCTTAAAGATATTATTTTCCCTTATGTGCATCTCGATACACCGGAATTTAAGCGTATTTATGATTATATGTGCAGCCAGACACTTACTTCTGACGAGTTTAACGAGGCTGGTACTGAGGTTGACGCTACCAGTATTAAAACCAAAGGTGTGTTTACCGACCTTACAACGACCGTGGGCGATGTAACGTATCATTACGGCGTTGGTGGTATTCATGGCTCGGTTGAAAAGAAACGAATCCAAGCAACTGATGATTGGTGGATTGTCGACGTTGATGTTAGCTCTCTGTACCCGTCAATAGCAATCGTAAACGGTTTGCACCCTGAACATCTTGGCGAAAGATTTGCAAAAATTTACGGTGACCTTAAAGTTGAACGCAAAAAATGGCAGAAGGAAAAAGGTAAAAAATGCCCTGAAGCTAACAGTATTAAACTTGCTCTTAACGGTGCGTATGGTAAATCTAACAGTATTTTTAGCGTGTTTTACGACCCACAATTCACTATGACAATTACTATCAATGGACAGTTAATGTTGTCAATGTTGCTTGAACGTCTTATAGCTGTACCGACATTAAGCGTTATTCAAGCTAATACCGATGGTATCACTTATTATATCCATAAAGACCATTATCAGCAAACAGTAGATATTTGCAAAGAATGGGAGCGTATAACTCGACTTGACCTTGAAGAAGCACGGTACGCTAAAATGTATATCAGAGACGTTAACAATTATATTGCTATCGGTACTGACGGTAAATGTAAACTCAAAGGTGCTTATTGGACACCGAATCCGTTAGATTACTTTGAATCTATAGCATCCAGTCAACCGCCTGCATGGCATAAAAACTTTTCAAACGTTGTCAGCGTGCAAGCAGCCGTTGCAAATATGATAGACGGTATAGATATTGAGACCTATATTCGCACGTCTTATAACCCTTATGACTTTTGCTGCGCTGCTAAAGCTAGAGGTGGCGCACAATTAATGTGGGGTGATAAACCTGTTCAAAAGAACTCAAGATATTATATATCCACAGATGGCGCATATTTAACAAAAGTTATGCCTGCCGCTGGCGTTGTTGGCACCTATAAACGCAAAAATGGTGTCTCACAAGCTGAATATGATAAAGTTATGGCTGAGACAGGTGGGCAATGGGATGAACGCGTATGCACAAGCAATAAATCCAAATACGAGGAACGCGTTACAGGGTTGGCGGCTGGTTATAAAGTTACGATTGTTAATGACATTAATGATTTTAACTGGAATAATGTGGACTATAAATGGTACGTTGAAGAAGCGGAGAAGTTATTGATATGAGAGATATGATTGAGTTATTAGACT
Source organism: Alphaproteobacteria bacterium (assembly GCA_017964705.1). Lineage (GTDB taxonomy): Bacteria > Pseudomonadota > Alphaproteobacteria > RF32 > CAG-239 > CAG-267. The sequence goes on along the minus strand of JAGCRL010000038.1, from coordinate 1,099 downwards.
GGCATCGTGAGAAGTTTCCACTTGCTAATTTAAGTAGTCAAAAATTACATCTTGAACAGGAGATTAAAGAATTTGAAGAAGCTGACGAATCGCACAGCATTGAGGAATTAGCTGATATTTACATTGTCGGCGTATCATTATACCGTTGGGATGAAGGTGAACAATTAGGTAGTGATACATTGAATTTTTATTTTCATAATTTCAACGATGAATGGCGTAATAAAATCCTGAAAGCCGTTGATGACAAGGTAAACGTTATTAACAGCCGGACATATTTTTGGAATGGTACAGATTACGATAGAAAAAGAGCGGAGTCCTAAAACTCCGCTCGACTGCTATAAAATACACAGTGATTATATTACTCCGCCGCGATGGCGTTGTCAAGTAATAAATGTTCGACCGCTTTTTCCTCTTTAAAGCAAACACGTTCGTAAAACTCCTCTTTTTTGCCTTTATTAAAGCTTTCGAGAGGGCGATGGTACCCCATAACCATTTATTCAATAACGGTCGCTACTCGTTATCCGTTCCGCAGAACTGCTATATGTTGCCATACAGATTAGACTATATCTTAACAGCTTTTGCTGTTGCCGCCATTTCGGCTCGCTTGAACCTACTCCCTTTCGAGATAGTCGTTAGGCATTATATTAGCACGGGATTGACCTCATGGGTGTTCCCCCGTTTAGACGGCTGTTTTTATGGACACGCATTTATGGGCGTTTACGAGTCCACACCTCGCACTTAGTACGTTCATTGTCATTTAATTTGATGTCATCCATTTGTTTTCCTCCTTTAATATTTGTTGAATTTGCCGTGTGCAGATGCCAAATTGTTCTGCCAATTCCTTTGTCTTTTTACCAACTTTTGCAAGATTGATGATTTCAATATTGCGTGGTCTTAAATTATCAGCTTTTGTTTTACTCATTTTAATAAACACTTCCGGTGACATTTTAACTCCTTTATTCCACGGATTTTTGCCACCGTGATGATGCTGATTGTGGTCAATTATCGTCATCAATTCCAAATTATCAACAGTATTATTATTTTTATTTTCATCTTTATGATGCACTAAAAGACCATCAGTTTGACAATTATTAATTGT
>JAGCRL010000037.1 GCA_017964705.1 Alphaproteobacteria bacterium | reverse complement strand
ATACCAAAGGAACGCATTATGGTGAATATATGTACACCATTTTAACAGTATTAACCAATGCTTTTGAAAAAACACCAGCACCCAAAGGTCAAATACCTGACACCTCTGCTGTGGTTGAAACAATCATGAACCAAACCAAAGGAATGAACACCGCCCTAGGTGCATTAGATATAAACGAAGAAGGGGAAATTGGTTTATCCGGCACATACAAACAAATTAAAGATGGAAAAATTATTATTGAATTAGAGGAGTAACAAGATGAAAAAGTGGCTGTTAAGTTTATGCATGGTTTTAACACTTGTGGCCTGTAAAGAAGAGAAAAAACAAACTGCACAAGTTAAGCCGATTATTAAAATTGGCGTAATATATCCTATGTCTGGAGAATATGCGCATTTTGGTGATGCTATGAAAACAGCCGTTAAAATGTTTGAAACTGACGAAAAAACTATAAATTCTGCTTTTAAATATAAATTTTTGATTGAAGATGGTGCCTTCAGTACTTCAAGGAGTGCTGTAGTAGCAAAGAAGCTGATTGATATTGATAAGGTTGATATCATAATTACTCTAAGTTCTGATATCGGCTCGGTTGTATCTCCAATCGCTCAAAAAAACAAAGTTATTCATTTATCTATGGCCACAGAACTTAACGTTGCTAAAGGGGAATATAATTTCACTATCAGTACTCCTCCTAACAAAAATACCGAAAAAATGGTTGAAGCATTACAAAAATTAAATTTTAACAGAATAGCTTTTATTATTCAAAATACCGCTATGATGCAATCAGTTGCCGAACCTATTCGTCAAGCTGGACATGACGGTAGTATTAATATTATATCGGATAATACCATAAATAGCGGAGAAAGAGATTTTCGCTTACTGATTCATAAAATATTGGAAAATAAGCCTGATGCAATGATTGTTCAATTACAACCGCCGGAATTACAGATTTTTGTTAAACAGTTGCGTGAAATTAACAAAGATATTTTGATAACAAGTGTTGAATCTTTTGGGTATCCTGAAGATAAAACTTTGTTTGAAGGAACATGGTATTCCGGAGCAGTTGTGCCAACTAAAGCTTATTCGACAAGGTTTAAGGAATTTACCGGACTTAATTCTACAGATTTTTCTGAATTGTTTTATGTTGCAATGGAAGTTATTAGAGCAGCTTATACGACAACTGATAAAACAACTGTTATAAATAATATTATCAATTTAACGATGAATAGTTTTTCAATTGGTAATGTTTCTTTTAATCAAGATGGAGTTATGCAGGCTGATGCATATCTTTATACGATAAGAAATGGTCAAATTGAAGTGGCTTTTAGTACAAAGGAGTAACGAAATGAAAAAATATTTATTAGCTCTATGTATGGTTTTAGCACTCATCGCTTGCAAAGATGAGAAGAAGCAAACTGCACAAGTTAAGCCGATTATTAGAATTGGGGCAATATTGCCATTAACCGGTGATAATTCAACTGTCGGTGTGGCAGTAAAAGCCGGAGTACAAGCAGCAATTGATGACAAGGCTAAAGGAAAACTCAAATATAACTATAAAGCGTTTTTTGAAGATAATCAACACTCTCCGGCAAAATCAGCAACGGCGGCAAATAAACTTATGATGGTAGATAACTCTAATATGCTTCTTTCATTTACAACCGGCATAGGCCGTGTAGTTGCACCAATAGCAGAAAATAAAGAAATGTTACATATGTGTGCCACATTAGAAGACGAAAATGCTGCTCCAATGGGTAAAACAACCTTTTTCCAAGGACCTACATTACAAAGTTATCGGCAATTGGTTATAAAAGCTTTGCAACAAGAAAATGTTAGCAAATTAGTCTTGTTAGCGACTAATGCCGGGGTGGCCTGCTCAGGAACGGAAGCTTTGGGCAAGGTTTTAGAAACAAAAGGATTAGAAACCAAAGTAGAGTGTTTTAACCCATCTGATTTGGATTTTCGTTTTGTTATTCAAAAATATCTTGCTGAAGGATTTGAACATTTTTATATCCAGTTTTGGCCACCGCAATCAAACATTTTATTGCGTCAATTAAGTGAAAACAATGTTGCACCGAACCATATTTTCGGTTCCGGTATAGACGTTGATACGGATACTTCCCTTTATAACGATATACATAACTTTGGCGGCAATTCCGGAACACCAGAATTTATTGATCATCTGATGCAAGATTATGATGTTAAAAATGTTTATATGGCCGCTTCTGCTTATGATTTGATTAGTCTTGCTATTGATGCCTTTGAAAATGTGAAAGATAAAAACAATGTTGATGAATTAATCGCTTATATCAAAGAAAATGCAACACGTAAATGTATGTCCGGCGATTGCAAATTGCTTGATAACGGGTTTATTGCCAATAAAGCCGAGTGGCGCACATATAAAAATGGCAAACCTGTCTTTTTAGGAGATTAGTTTTTATGGAATATTTAATAAATCTGGCGATTCTATTTGGTATATACAGTATGTTAGCACTGTCATTAAACCTGTTGGTTGGAATGAGCGGTTTGGTGTCTTTAGCACAAGCAGCCTTTTACGGCATTGGAGCATATGCCACCGCAATTGGTATGACCAAACTTGGTTTAGGATTCTTTACCACAATTGCTTTAGGCATTGTGGTAAATGCTGTTCTTGCTTTTGTAGTTGGTAAAATTTTAGCACGATTTCAAGGCGATTATTATGCAATTGTTTCTGCCGGATTGTCTATTATTGTCTTTTCCATATTGCAAAACTGGAAATCTGTAACTAATGGTCCGTTGGGTATTTTTGGCATCGGCAAACCGGAAATTGGCTCATATGCTTTTTACTCTAATGCTGCATTTTTAGGCTTAGTATTTGTCTTTACCATTGCATTATATGCCCTGTATCAATGGATAAACCTTTCCTCTTTCGGGCGCGTTTTAAAAGCTTTGCGTGAAGATGAACATTTAACTCATGTTATGGGTTATAAAACCAAACACTATAAGAGTGTAATTTTTGTGCTGTCAGCAGCTTTATCCGGTATTGCTGGTGCTTTTTTTGCAAGCTACATCGCTTTTATTGACCCCTCAAGTTTCCAACTGAAAGAAGGTATTTTCTTATTTACGATTATCATTGTCGGAGGACTATCTTCGGCAAGAGGAAGCGTTGTCGGGGCATTGATTTTAATTTCTCTGCCGGAAGTGCTGCGATTTGTCGGACTACCATATGAAACAGCTGCGCAATTGCAACAAATGATCTATGGTGCTATGTTATTATTAATGATGATTTTTAAACCGCAAGGTCTGTTCGGTAAATATCGGATGTGAACCATAACCTTTGAAAGGAAAACAAACTATGAAGAAAATTATTTTTAGTTTAATGATGGCGACAGCTTTAACTGCTTGCGATAACAAAGCTTCTAATAATCATCCTAAAGAAGATGAAAAACCGACTATTACAATTGGAGCAACTTTGCCATTAACGGGAAATCTTGCTGTTTATGGAAAAGCTTTGCAAAAATCTTTAGATTTAGCCTTAGCAGACCAGAATAAAAATAACTTGAAATACAATTACAAAATTGTAGTTGAAGATGACCAATATGAGATAAAAAAGGCACTTACAAACATAAATAGATTTAAAAGCATTGATAATATCAATGCGGTCATGAGTTTTTGGGGAAATATTGGAACACTGATTTCAGATTGGGCCGAAAAGAATCAGGTTATTCATATGGGCTGTGCTGCCTCTGATAAAGTTGGAGCCGGATATTATAATTTTAACCATGCAACACACCCGCAATCTTTACTTAATCGCATATTGAAATACTATAAAGACAATAACTATAAGAAAATCGGTATTGCTTATCTGCAAGCTTTAGAAATTCAGGAATTCGTTGACCATTTTGTTCCTATCCTTGAAGAGAACGGGTTTAAGGTCGTTTTCGTGACATCTTTTAATCCGGATGAAAAAGACTTAAAAATGGAAATTCTTAAAATGAAGGAGAAACAACCAGATGT
>JAGCRL010000036.1 GCA_017964705.1 Alphaproteobacteria bacterium | reverse complement strand
TTCCCGCCCTCATAAGAATTTTATTTCAAGGCAAAGATTTTCTGATTACCAATCAAATCCAACCCTATGGCCTATTTTACCCCATTTCTCTGCCTTTTATTCTTCTTGGTCTGTATAAGTTATTTCAATTCAGCCGAAACGACATAAAATCAAATCGCTTTTCTTTTTCTGCCGTCATTTTATGCTCTATCATCATCGGTTTAATCTATGGTGCTACTTTATATCCCTGCATAAACCGCCTGAATTTTCTTTGGTTTAACCTACTTATTGCCCTATCTGTCGGCGTCGCTTTCTTTTTATCTTATCCTAAAATTTTAAAATTAATTATTGCTGTCTATATTTGCTTTACCGTATCTTTCATGCACACTTATGCCACCAAATACAATACTTTAGCCGCAGATTCTTTCACTCCGGATTTAGAAAAAGCTTTAACCATAGCAGAACAGCAACATCATCAAACCGGCCTCACCATTTACATAACCGATGCCGCTTTCATTTATCCCAAAGTTTTATTTTACACTCAACCCCCCACCGCAGATTTTATTAAGACTGTTAATTGGCAAAAATTTCCTGACGCTTATTTAGATGCTTCCGGTTTCACTCATTACCGCTTTATCCCCAATTTTGATTACCACCAACTTTCCACCGATAGAATTTACATTGCGCCATTTTCCGAACGCTATTGGTTTTACAAATTCAACATCGTTTCTTCCGGTGCTTATATTATCGCCACTCCGCGCGCAACCCCTTAAAAGAACACAACCCTCTACTTTTTATTGTGGATAACGGGGAAAATTACAATTCAACTATTGCAGAAGGCTAACACATGCACTATATAATACAGCACGAATAGAAAATATAATTTTTTTTAATAAGGGATAATTTTATGAGCCGCGAAAATGATATGAATTCAGAAGATTTCGACACCTCGCACCAAACATCAGATGCAATTTCAATAGACAAAGAATATCCTGTCTTAGCCTTACGTGACATGGTTGTTTTCCCAAAAAACTCAGCCTCGTTATTTATTGGTCGCACAATTTCATTAAAAGCTGCTCAAGCGGCCTATCAATTTGATACACCTTTAGTATTGCTCACACAAAAAAAAGCCGATACGGAAAACCCTTCTGAAAATGATTTATATCATATCGGCACATTAGCCAAGGTTCGTCGTTATGTTGTTATGCCTGACGGCACATTAAATTTAGCTGTACAAGGCATTCGCCGCATCAAAGTCACCAAATTAAATACCTTTGAAAAATATTACACTGCCTACATTGAACCCTATGATTTAGATTCTTCTTCCAGCAAACCGGAAGAAATCAATGCTTTGACTTCCCTTGCCACGGAAAAATTCAAAAAGCAAGCCTTAGATTATTCCAAATTACCCAAGGAAAGCCTGCTCGCTTTAAGCAGCAGCACCCCGGATATTCAACAATTATTGGCTATGGTTATCGGCCACTTAGAAATCAAAACAGCAGATAAGCAAGAGCTTCTTGAATGCCCCACCGAAAGTCTATTATTAGAAAAATTAATTACCATCTTAGGGCGTGAAGGTGCTCGTCTGGAAGTAGAAGGTAAAATCAAAGAGCGCGTCCGCAATCAAATGGAAAAAAATCAACGCGAATACTATTTAAATGAACAGATGAAGGCCATTCAAAAAGAACTTTCCGGTTCCGAAGAGGTAGAAGAAGACGAAGCCACTACCTATCAAAAAAAGATAAATAACACCAAACTTTCCAAAGAAGCCAAGGCCAAAGCCTT
>JAGCRL010000004.1 GCA_017964705.1 Alphaproteobacteria bacterium | reverse complement strand
ACGGAGGTGATGATGGCTTGCAATGCTATCGAGATATTGCAAAAATAGCCCCAAAGCTACTGAAAGATAATGGATACATTTTATTAGAAGTTGGCTATAATCAAGCAAATGATGTAAAAAATATTTTTCAAAATAAATCATTTAATTTTATAAATTTTAGACAAGATTTAAGCGGTATTAACAGGTGTGTAGTCTTAAAAAAGGTTGATAGAAAATTATAAAAAATAATCGGCAAGATATAAAAAATTTGTTGCAAAAAAAATATAGCTACTATTATATAATTGTATTTGGTGCAGTAGATAGTTGAGAGCACCTTTTTTTCCTTTTTTTAGTGTAACAAATGTAGGGTTTATTATCCCCCTTGAAGTAGGAATATATGAAAAAACAAAATAATAGATTTCGTAATGGGAATAACAATAATAATGGTTATACCTTAAATTATAAGTTTGATAGTGTTAGTATTGCAGGTAAAATTAGCGGTACAGCGTTAGATTTAATTCGTCGCTATAATGATTTAGCCAAAGAAGCACAAAGTTCTGGAGACTATGTTGATATGGAAATTTATCGCCAATATGCTGAACATTATCGTAAAATTGTAACAGATATTAATGAACGCCGTCAATCCAGATATGATAACCAAAGTAAAACTGGCGATCAGACTGCTGCAGAAGCTGAAAGTGAATCTCAAAGTCAAGAGCCGACAGATAATATGGTTGAGGCAAAATCAGAACCGGTTGAAGCAGTCAGTGCACCTAATGGTTATGTGGAAACATTACCGGCCACAGAACCTGTAAAAAGTTTTCAAGTAGTAGAAATAAAGGAAGAACCATCTTCAGAAGAAAAACCGAAAGCCAAGCGAGTTTATCGCCGTCGTACTCCGGCAAATAAACAAGTTGCAGAAGCTTAATTAATTGTAGAGGGGGAAATTAATGCCAGTTCTAGTAGCTTTAGGAATTTTAGTCCTTGCTATAATAGCAATTTTATATAAGACACTTGTAGGATATGGTGAATATCATTGGTGGACTAAGTTATTGGTGTTATTGCTTTTAACAATAAGCTTAGGTGCTCCCTTTATCAATTTTAATTTGAGAAATTATGGTCTGACAGGCATTTGGATTTATCTTCCCAAAGTTCTGTATTTTTTATTTGGTTATACTCTCTTATTATTTATCATGATGATTTTAAGAGATGTCATTTGGTGGATAATAGATTTAGTCAGCCACACACCTGTTGAGGAAATGAAAAATTCAGCTCATTTGCAAAAAGCAAACATCATAACAATCATCTTTTGTCTGCTGTTTTGTTTTTATGGAGTATATGAGGCAGAAAAAAATCCTAATATCATTACGCATAATCTCACTTCATCAAAAATTAAAAAGCCGACTAAAATAGTTATGCTCAATGATTTGCATATAGATAAAAATGTTTCGCCGAAACGTATCCGACAAATAGTAGAGCGAGTGAATGCTCAAAATCCGGATGCAATAGTTTTAGTTGGAGATACTGTAGAAATTTCACCGGAAAAACTTGCTCCGCAAATGGTAGAATTAAAAAAACTCAAAGCTAAAGATAATGTCTACTTCACTTTAGGAAATCACGAATTTTATGCAGGTGCTTTCTCAACTGCGCTAAATTTATCTGGGCTAGGGTTTGTACTTTTAAATAATAGTGGATTTAAAATGGACGGCTATGATGTATTTATGGCTGGAATTCCAGACATTGATACAGCTCAAAATCATAAAATGGGAGTTAGATTTAAAAACGCAATATATGGTGCAGCAAAAGATGATTATGTCATTTTGCTTTCTCATGCCCCTAAACTGGCAGAAGATGTTTCAAAAGATAATATTGATTTACAATTATCAGGACATACACATGGTGGCCAAATTTATCCATTTCATTACTTT
>JAGCRL010000035.1 GCA_017964705.1 Alphaproteobacteria bacterium | reverse complement strand
TCAAGATCGGTATGGTAAGAGCCTTTATAAAAATAATAACAGCCGTTGCTTGGGATGTCGTGTAGCGCACTTTGATGCTAATGCTGAAGTACCGGAAATTACTGATGACAGAGAAAGAGTGTTGGATGAACTTTCGGCATATCAGATGGTTTCTATATTGCAGGGTGTGGCTATTCGCGGTACCGGTGCACGATTAGCGTCATTGCATATGAATTTGGCCGGAAAAACCGGAACAACCAATGAAAATAAAGATGCTTGGTTTATCGGATTTTCTCCAGATATGGTGGTTGGTATTTATGTCGGTTTTGATGACCCGCGTACTTTGGGACGTATTGAAACAGGTGCAGCGGCAGCATTACCAATCTTTTATGATTTTATGAAAGAAGCACTGAAAGATAAACCTAATTTAGAATTCCGTGTACCGGAAGGAATTAAGTTTGTTCGAGTTAATCCAAACAGCGGCAGACCGGCCGGGTTAGGAGATAAAGTGGTGATTATGGAAGCTTTAAAGCCTGACTTTAAGTTTGGTGATAAGCAACGTGTTGTCGGTAATGACGGACGATCGATGCTTGATGCGGAAGGCAGTGCGGAAGATAAAAAATTTGATCTTGGTTCTGAATACTAAAAGCAAATATTATAAAAAATCCCTCAGCTTTATTGCTGAGGGTTTTTTTCTTGGTTCGGGAATTGCATCTTTCTCCCGGAAATACAAAAACATATAGGCATAGTTAATGCGTAAATTATTATCTGTTTTGCGTTTCCGCAACTGGCTAAACCAGCTAACCAGACGAACATCGATCCCCAGAGTGTGAGCGTTGTGCCTCTGTAGCATGCAAGCTCGTGGTCGTTCTTGATGCGGTTGGACCAGAGGTCAAGAGTGATTACCGTCCCTACATTGTAAAGTACGGCACAATAGTATAAAACCGTTGATTCTCTACTACTTGGTGTGTTGTATAAGATATACATACAGCAAGAGAAGATGAGGAGAAGAAACCCAATCAAGAAAGTTTCTTTGATTAATGATTTTTTCCATGTTTTAATGTATTCCTTGTTCATAGCTTTAGAAATAATAATTGGTTGATGCAGTCAGTTTAGATAAAATATTTTTTTTGTCAATAAAAAGATGGTATAACAATCGCTATACCATCTTCAGGAGGTTATAAAGTTATTTAATTACGATTATCTTCGTATTTCGTTTGCTTTTTAATTAATTCACGAATGTGTGCGGCATCTTCCGGACGCATCGCATACATCGGAATAGAAAAAGGTGTGAAGACATTATTTTTGCATAATTTTTGCATAAAGGTCAGGCGGTATTTTGATAATGTCCCGTCCTTTAAATGTAAGGCCATAAACGGACGCCGACTGATATATGAAGTATATTTTTCTTCTGCGGTTTCGATATCTTCCCATTTTAACAACTGATTGGGATCGATCTTTATTCCGTCGTTAGTTACAACAGCTAGTTATTGTGGGAAAAAAACGACAAAGAAAATGGAAATTAAGGCCAATAAAGATAAAACTTGAGTTACGATTAATACAATTAATAATAACCAATTGTTGAATAAATTACAATTTAATAAACATTCAGATATTATATAGATAAATACAGCTATCAGTGAATATATACCTAATAGAACAATTAGTTGGCGATGGTCATAATAAAAAGTTGTTTCTTTAATCGGGGTAATTATTTCTCTGATTTTGCGATTGATTTTATTTTTTATGTTTTGAGAAGAGATTGTTTCTAGATTGGTTTCGCTTAATCTGTTAGCAGAATTAGATAGAGATGAAGCTCTTTTAACCGCTGTTTGAGCTGCTTGAGCCTGCTTTTGAACTTTTTTGAGTTTCTTTTGGGTGCGAGCGGCGCGCTTTTCTGTCCGCTTTACTTCTGTTTCAGCAGCTTTCTCAACTGTTGTAATAGCTCTGTTTACCGCATGTTCAATAATCTTTTGCGGGGTCTCTTTGACTTTGCTTACAGCTTTGTGTGTTACAGAACCGGGCTTCATCATTTATCTTCTCCATAATTATTTGTCTTTAAAGAAAATTATATGAAAAAAAGAATTAATAGCAAGTTAATATTTCGATTAATACATAGAGAGAATAAAAAGCAAATATTTGTTTATAACCCATATTTTTTGATGAAAATTATATGAATTGCGGTACATTATGTTTATCTGAAATGATAGGGGCGTAGTATGCGTGGTTTAAGATATATAACGGTTTTGTTTGCAGCAGCTTTCTTGTTTGTCGGTTGTACGACTTCTTATTATCTAATGGATAGTTGCGAGTTTGATGATGAAAACGGAACCCTAATCTATAATGAAGAAGAAGATTGTGTTTGTCCGGCTTGGGAAAGAGTTATCTATCCGGATGATGAGGAAATTATAGATAATCCTAATGTTCTTCCACCAGAGGCTTTTCAAAATCCTCAAGCTTATCAATCTTCACAAGAGGAAATCTATGTTCCTAAATGTCCTAACTATAGAGCAAAACCGGCACCAAATGTTACTGCATCGGGTGAAGCTATTTGCCCTCCTAAAAAACGTTGTCCGGATGATCGGTTGCCACCACAGCCTTGTGCTCAGCCAATTCCAACCTATTATTCCGATGTTTCTCAAGAAATCTTAGCCCAAGGTATTGTTCTTATTCATCCTTATACTCGGACACAAGTACTCTGCTATGACAGAGATTGTGAAAGCGCTGTTAATTGTGCACAAGATTTTCGTGCTAAAGGTTATGTGCTTATTACAGATCTACCGCAACAACCGGCTAAATACGATTTTC
>JAGCRL010000034.1 GCA_017964705.1 Alphaproteobacteria bacterium | reverse complement strand
TCTCCGCTTGCACGGTAACAGCAAAATGGATTTAGATATGTTTATTCGATTAAAAGAATTGGTCAAAAATGGAAAATTGTAAGAATGTCGTTATTTTATTAGCCGGTGGTTCCGGGAAACGTTTTGGTCATAAAATGCCAAAACAGTTTGTGAAGGTTTTGGGTAAGACTATTTTGGAACATACTTTGGATAATATAAACAGTATTAGTTCTATTGATGAAATTTATTTGGTGTGCCACTCTGATTATATCGAGAAAATCAGCGAATTAATCAGCCAATATGCGAAAATAAAGAAGGTAGTGGCAGGGGGAGATTCCAGAGGAGAATCAATTAAAAAAGGATTAGAGGCGATTTCGCATTATAGTGATAAAACAAAAGTTTTGGTTCATGATTCCGTAAGGCCTTTGATTGCTTCGGCGGTGATTGATAAAATTATTCAAATGTTGGATGATTATGATGTTATACAAACTGTAGCTAAGCTGAATACAGATGTGATTATTGAAAATCAATTTCATCATAGAGAAGGGGTAAAACTTTGCTCCGGTCCGGAAGCGGGTGGTTTGGGAATATTTAAGAAAGCTTATCAATTGCATCCTTGTAACTCGGTTTTGGAAGCTTGTTTGTCGGTTACTTTAAAAATATCGACCGTAGAATCTAATCCGGAAAATATTAAAGTTACATATGCAGATGATATTGCCTTTGTTGAAAGAAATCTGAATAAATAATTTTGAGGTGAGGAAATGCAGTATTTTTACAAGAATAATCATTCAAAGGATTTGATAGTGTTTTTTGCCGGTTGGGGATGTGATTATAATCAATTTACCAATTTGCACGATAATAAAGATGTTGTGATTTTATATGATTATCAGGATTTGAGTTTGGATCTTGATTTTTATAAATATGAGAATATTTATGTTATTGCTTATTCTGCCGGAGTTTTTGTGGCGGCGATTTTTGCAGATAGTATTCCTAATGTTCGGCAAAAAGTGGCTTTGTGCGGTAATCCGTATTTATTTGATGAAAAACTCGGTATATCTAAAGAAAATATTCAGGTTTTCAGAGAGATAACTTTAGATAATTATCTTCAGTTTCGCAGGAAGTATATGGTTTTTAGCGATGAAGAGTATGAGAGATATAATAAACTGGAATCATTAAGAAGTATTGAAAGTTGTGAAAACGAGCTGAATGCGTTGGAAAAAATGTATCAAGAAAAGAAAGAAAAAATTAATCCGCTGTTTGATAAAGCAATTGTGGCGGAAAATGATTTAATATTTAATGTGCAGGAACAAAGGAAGTTCTATAAAGATAAGCTGCAAGTTATTAAAAATGCGAAACACCATATTTTCTTTCACTTTAACAGCTTTGAGGATATGCTGAGTTGATAGCAATAAAAAAAAGAGGAAAGATTGTTTCCTCTTTTTTTTGTGTTAAATGGTGCGTTATTAGTTTTTCCAACCGATGGCTTGGGAGATAATAACACGTTGACCGGTCGGTAAATTCAAAACTTCTTGGACTTTTTGATGGTCAAAATATCCGCGGACAATGCTGGACATGCCATTGGCGGCAGTATATAATTCTACATTTTGATAGGCGGAACCGGCATGCATAACGGCATAATCTTCTGTGCTACCAGTGTAAACCAAAACGGTTGAAACAGGTTTCATATAGTCTTGCATTTGGAATAAAGCGAGATGATTGTCATTTGATTGTTGCTTTAAGCTGTTTGTGGTTGCATCATAAAGCCAAATGCCTTCTTTGTTAAAGACATAAATGTTTAAATCTTTTTTATCCATAGCAGTAGGAATGGTGCGTTTACCGTCTGCTCTGTTTATCCCGTAAGCGGCCCATAAAATTGTGCTGAGGGTTTTATTATCAATCACTTTATCGGAAAATTCACGGTCAGAGTGACGATTTTCCAGCGCGCTGATTAAAGTGGTTGGGTTTGTTTTATCCGGATCGGGCAGTTTGATATCCGCTGCCATTGCAGATGTGGCAATAAGTCCTGCCATGATGGTAACTCCTATTAACTTTTTCATGATGTCTCCTTTCTTGATATAATCATCATAGATGTTTTTTTTGAGTTGTCAATCTGAACAAAATTCAAAAATTTTTGCTGTGGTCTATAAAATTATAAAGTGGTAAATTGATTGATTAGAGGTTATCTTGTGCTAAAATTACTTCTTAATAACTTAGAGAATTTTATTGAGTTAAAATCAGTCTAAATGATATTTTGATGGAAATTTATGTGAATTGCTTTATATGGAGAAATAAATGTATGAAATTTTGAAAACAGTTAACGGGCCAGCAGATGTAAAAAAATTAAATGCTAATGAATTGGAAATGTTGGCGCATGATATTCGTGAGGCTCTATTTAATCGTTTAACTCAGATTGGAGGGCATTGCGGTCCGAATTTTGGAATTGTGGAAACGGAAATTGCCATGCATTATGTATTTAATTCTCCATATGATAAATTTGTTTTTGATGTTTCACACCAAAGCTATCCGCATAAAATGCTAACCGGGCGCAGAAACGGCTATATTGATAGTGCTTGTTTTAAGGAGGATTCCGGCTATACTAATCCGGTTGAGAGTGAACACGATTGGTTTAATGTGGGGCATACATCAACTTCTATTTCTTTGGCAACAGGATTGGCTAAAGCGCGTGATTTAAAAGGCGGTAAAGAAAATGTGATAGCTTTAATAGGGGATGGTTCGCTTACCGGTGGTGAGGCTTTGGAAGGGCTGGATTTTGCGGGTTCGGAACTTAAGTCTAATTTTATTGTGATTGTAAACGATAACCAACAATTTATTGCCGAAGGGCATTGCGGTATTTATTATCATTTGGAAGAATTGCGCAGAACAAAGGGAACTGCTGCCAATAACTTTTTTAAGAGTTTGGGATTGGACTATATTTATGAGGAAAACGGTAACGATATTCAAGCGTTGATTAAAACTTTTCAAAAGGTAAAAGATATAAATCATCCGATTGTTGTTCATATCTGTACTCAAAAAGGAAAGGGGTTTAAATTAGCAGAGGAGAATCGTGAAGTTTGGCATTGGAGTTTGCCGTTTGACAGAGAAACCGGTAAATATAAAGTATCTTTTCCGGCAGAAACTTATACCAGTTTGACGGCAGAATATATTGTGAATAAGGCGGCAAAAGATAAAGATTTTGTGGTGATTACACCGGCTATGCCGATGACAGCCGGATTAAACCAAGAACTTCGGCAGAAATTAGGTGATCAGTATGTAGATGTTGGAATTGCGGAGGAACATGCGGTGGCGATGGCTTCTGGAATAGCCAGAGCGGGAGGAAAATCGTTACTTGTTACAAATTCTACTTTTATGCAACGGACTTATGACCAAATTTCGCAAGATGTGTGTATTAATGGTAATCCGGTTACGATTTTGCTTAATTATGTTTCTTTTGATGGTTTGACGGATGTAACGCATTTGGGAATTTTTGCAGTGGCGGCTTTTTCAAATATTCCTAATTTGGTGATTTTGGCACCGACTTCTAAAGAAGAATATCTGAATATGCTGGATTGGTCGGTGGAACAAAAAAAACATCCGGTTATGATTCTTATACCAGGAAATGCGGTAACATCAAGAGTTGCGGATAAAGAGTATAATCAATTGAATAGATTTAAAATTGAGCAGATCGGTGAGAAAGTAGCTATTTTGGCATTAGGCGATTTTTATCAAAGAGGTGAAGAATTGGCCGCACATATTAAAGCAGAGCTCGGATTTGTGCCGACACTTATTAATCCGCGTTATGCTTCGGGAATAGATGAAAAAATGTTGAATGATTTAAGGCAAAATCATCAGATGGTTATTACATTGGAAGATGGTATTTTGGATGGCGGTTTCGGGCAGAAGGTGGCGTCTTTTTATGGCGATAAAAATATGAAAGTTAAAAACTATGGGCTGAAAAAAGAATTTTATGATCGCTATAATCCGGAAGAGTTATTAAAACAGCTGGGAATGACGACTGAACAAATTATTGCCGATATCAAAAGAGAATGTTAAGATTTTGATGAGCAAATTTTTTGCGCTCGAAGATTGATAAAAGGGTAATCTTATGCACGATATATGGAATCCATGGCACGGATGTGTTAAAAAAAGTGAAGGATGCCAGAATTGTTATATGTATTTTTTGGATAAACAGAGAAATGCCGACGGTTCAAAAATATATCGTGTTAAAAATAGTTTTGATTATCCGCTGCTTAGAAATAAAGATGGAAGCTATAAGATAAAGAGTGGCGAGTGTCTGCGAGTTTGTTTGACTTCTGATTTCTTTTTGCAGGAAGCTGATGAATGGAGAGAAGAAGCTTGGAATATTATTAAGAAGAGACCAGATGTTGGTTTCTTTTTATTAACTAAACGACCGGAACGGGTGGCGGAACATCTGCCGAAAGATTGGGGAGACGGTTGGGATAATGTATTTTTTAGTGTGACGGCAGAGAATCAGAAGAGAGCAAATGAACGATTACCTATTTTGATGAAGTTACCTTTTAAACATAAAGGTGTGATGACGGCACCGTTTATCGGATCGATTACTTTAAAGCCTTGGCTTGTTAGCGGGCAAATAGAGCAGGTGATTGCCGGCGGGGAAAATTATGATGGT
>JAGCRL010000033.1 GCA_017964705.1 Alphaproteobacteria bacterium | reverse complement strand
GGCACGGCGGGCAACGGCTGAAATGCAAAAAGGACGCAGAGGTTATCGGGCATTGTGGCACCATATCATAAATGTATCCGTGCCGGATTTGAAACGGAATTATCGGCGGTTGGATGTTGATTTTGATTATTGGTACGGTGAATCTGATGTTGAGGGATTTATCCCGGAGATGATCGAAAAAATGAAAAAAGGCGGCTTTGCTTATATCAGCGAAGGAGCATTGGTGGTTGATGTTATCGATGAAAGCGATACACAACCGATGCCGCCGTGTATTGTTTTGAAATCTGACGGATCGGCCATTTATGAAACAACAGATTTGGCAACCTTGGTGCAACGTGAACAGGACTTTAAGCCGGACAGAATAATGTATGTGGTGGATAAACGGCAGTTTCTACACTTTGAAAGAGTGTTCCGTTGTGCAAAGAAAACAGGTATTGTGTCGGATAAAACCGAACTTTCGTTTATCGGTTTCGGCACCGTAAACGGTAAAGACGGAAAACCTTTTAAAACTCGTGCCGGCGGAACGATGAAACTTGCAGATATGATTGATATGGTGGAAAACGCCGTGCATATTAAAGATGAAGACAAGCTTAAAAGTGAAGAGGTCAGAGAATTGCAAAAAATTATCGGACTGGCGGCAATTAAATATGGCGATTTGATGAATCCAACAGAAAGCAGCTATATTTTTGATTTGGATAAATTTGCTTCATTTGAGGGAAATACAGGGCCGTATATCCTTTATACAATGGTTAGAATTAAATCTATTTTGGCAAAGCTTAAAGAGAAAAATGCAACAGTTACGGAAAAAGCTAAATTTGCGCAATTCAGTTGTGATTCCGAACGCGATTTAGCACTTACTTTAACACGTTTTTCGCATACAATTAACGAGGCAGTTAAAAAAGATGCGCCGGCGATAATATGTTCTTATATCTATGAAATAGCCAATAAATTTAATGTGTTTTATCATGATAAAAAGATTTTGGCAGAAGAAAATGAAACAATTTTGGCTTCTTTGGTGGCATTGATTTCTTTGACATTAAAAGTGCTTGATATTTGTATTAATATGCTGGGATTTAAGGCGCCGGAGAAAATGTAGACCATGTTTATTGACAGCCATTGTCATATTGAAGATGATGAAACAGCTATGCGCGCTTATGCCGTTGGTGTTTGCGGAATGCTTAATGCCGGAAAAGATGTTGATGAAATAGCAGCACAAATAGAAATGTGTGCTCGCTTTGCACAATTGCGCCAACAAGGAAAGGAAGCTCCGTTGATGTGGACTTCAGCCGGAGTGCATCCGGATAGTGCACCGCAAAAATTAGCGCAAATTAAGGTTGAGGATTTGTTAAAAGCGGCAGAAAATCCGTTTGTGGTGGCAATCGGTGAATGCGGACTTGATTATTACTATGGGGCGGAATATCAAAACGAGCAAAAGGAAATGTTTGTACGCCATGTGGAAGCGGCAGGAATTAGCGGAATGCCGATTATGATCCACCAAAGAGAGGCAGAAGCGGATATGCTGGCAATTTTGAAAGAAGGGAAGAAAAAATATCCGGCATTGAGCGGGGTTATTCATTGTTTTACTTCCAATCAGGCATTTGCCGAAGAGGTTAAGGCGCTGGGGTTTTATATTTCTGCTTCGGGGATTATTACGTTTAAAAGTGCGCAAGATATTGCAGAAGTTTTTAAACAGTATCCGATGAGTAAAATTTTGATAGAAACAGACAGTCCGTATTTGGCACCGGTGCCATATCGAGGTAAAATCAATGAGCCGGCGTATGTGGTGAAAACAGCAGAAAAATTAGCGCAGTTGCGAGAAGTTGAAGTGTCGGAAATTGAGCGGATAACAGAGGAGAATTTTTTTAATTTATATTTGAAAGCAAAAAAGAATATATAGGGAGCAAAAAAGTGGTAAAAGTTGTTATTTTAGGTTCGGGAGCGGCACCGGGAGTGCCTTGTTTATCGCAAGGGTTTGGCGCATGTGATCCTAATAATGAAAAAAATGTTCGGATGCGGGCAGGGACTTATATGGAAATTTCCGGAGTGAGATTTTTGATTGATACTTCGCCGGATCTGCGGATGCAACTTTTAAAAAATAATATTCGCGCGGTGGATGCTCTTTTTTATACGCATGTGCATGCCGACCATCTGCACGGAATTGATGATTTGCGGGAGCTTAATCGTATTTCCGGTAAGCCGATAGATATGTTTGCCTCGCTTGAAAATATGGAAGTTATTCGCCAACGTTTCGGCTATCTTTTAGCAGATGCACAGTCAGTTATTAATCCGGTTTATCGGGCGGCGTTGATGCCCCATGCATTTGATTATCATGAAAGCTTTTTTGTGGGTGATTTGGATGTGATGCCTATTCCGTTGGCAGGGCATAATCTGCCGAGCAGCGGTTATGTGTTTAATAAAGGCGAGGTGGTTTTTATTGCTGATTTTAAGGATATTAATCCTACGGTACTAGGAGCGGTAAAACAACGTCCGGAATTGTTAATTATGCCGTTAACAACACCACAGGGAACACGTTATCATGCTGGTTTTGATGAGCTGATGAAATTTGCAACCGAAATTAATCCGAAACGGCTGATTATTAATCATATGGCAGTGGAATGCGATTATGAAGATATTATGGCGGCGTGTAAAAAGGCCAATCTGGCGGATACTGAGGCCGTTCCTGCTTATGACGGATTAACAGTAGAATTCTAAATCGGTTCGGATATAGAAAGAAGGCAGGTGAGCAAGAGATTGTTCGCCTGTTTTTTTTATTAAAAGGACGGAACTTATAAACTTGTTTTTTTTATGAAATTATGGTATAATTTTTTTAATAGTTGGAGAAAAAATTATGAAACCAGATGATACAGAAGAATTATTAGCTTTTAGGCGCGAGCAGAGTGGTAAAAAAAATATTGAAAGCAAATCTAATCCTTTTTGTGAAGAGATGTGTGAGGAAATGCAAATTACGGAAGAAGATGTGCGACGTCTAGATAGTAATGATAGTTTTGTTTTGAAAAGCAAGAAAGAGTATTTTCGAGTGCTAATTAAGGCTAAAAAATTAATGTATGATGAAGCAATTCCAAAAAATGTTAAACAACATTATATGAAATTTGTAAATCAAGCCATACAAAAAATAAAGAGGGGGTGGGGGCTGGTTGATATCAATAATGCAATGGTAAGAAAGTCTTATTTAGGGCTTAAAAAGTTTGTGAAATATAAAAAAAAGGCACCAACTACTACGGAACGTGGTTCTTTTGATGAGAATTCTCCGCTATTGGCGGTGGATGCTGAAGCACATAAAAAATTGGTAAATATTTACAAAAATAAAAGAGAATATCAAATTTTTGAAAAAGAGCTCTATCAAGAAAACAGAGGATATTATCATATGATTCCAAAGAAAGATAGAGCGGCGGCTAAAAAAATCGGCGAGGAAATGCTTAATGAAGAATTGGCTAAATACGGATTAAAATTAGAAGAGTTGTTTGCAGAACCAGATTCTAATTTCCAGAATGCTACTTATTGTTGCAATATAGATAATGAAAATAATGACTGGAACTTGCAGGTTATTTTGGATAAAAATCAACTTAATGGTGAAGATGAAGGACAATATTGTCCGTTAGGTGTTGTGGCGTTGCATGAACTTGGGCATATAAAACAAACCATGCCAGGTATTTCTAAAGCGGAATTTGAAACAAAGATAGGAGTGGAATTGGCACCGACAATTGATTTGATTGTGCGACAAGATGAAATTTATAAAAGAATTCATGGTATAGATATGGCGCAAATGGTCAATTATCCTCAAAATTTGGTGTTGGACGGACGAGAGGTTAGTTTGGGGGCGTTTGCTAATAGATTCCGGCAGATTAAAGAAAGATACGGCTATGACAGTTATGAAGATGTGTTGCTGACTAAAGAAGCGCAAAGTTATATTTGTTTATTGGAAAAAAATATGGGTATGACTAATAGAGCAATGCGCGGAGGAAGGTCATTTGCTGAAAGATAATTTTGGTCAGAAAGATTGATTTAATACGAAAAATGAAGTGAAAAAATTTTGCTTGCATGAGGGTGAAAAATGTGATATGATGTGTTTCTATTAATAAGATATCTGTCTATTAGTCTGGGTTATTTTTTTGCAAGAGAAACTGATACGATGAACGGCGGGTAATAAAAATTTTTTACTAAATTAATTACTAACTAAAAAAGTCCACCAAGTAAAGTAGGTGGCATTTTGATTTATGTTTAAAAGATTTTTTAAGAGTTCTTGGCCGTTTATGGTTATGATGGCGATTGGTTTTTTGGCCTTCATCGCAGGAACAATCTTTGGTAAATTTATGCCGAAAGAGTGTCTGGAGCCGCTAGTATGGGCGTCGTTAGTTTCTTTTATTGTCGGCTTTATGTTGCTGGCAAATACCTGTGGTATGGATGAGGATATGGTCTTCGGTTCTGCCATAACTGGTGGGGGCGCTCTGTTCTTGGCGCTGTGGTATGTGTTTAGGCTACTGGGGTTGATAGATATCAATTTCGTTGACACAGACACCTTCAAATGTCTGTCATCCGGCTTGATCTTCTTGGGTATGACGGTTGTAGGCATAGTGATGCTAGTAAAGAGCATTGATCAAAAGAGTTGGCTGAGAGCAGCTTACATAGAATTCGGCATCTTGTTTGTGTTGGCCGGCAGTGTCTTGGCAAATTTGGCAGAGATTATAATCCTTCCTGGTAAATCTGATGAAATTTTCTTGTATGTTTTAGTTGCAGATGTTGTATTGGGCGTTATAACGACAGGGAAATTGGCAAAGGATTACAGACTTGCAAAAGATGAAAAATAAGAAAAAAAGCAGGTAAACGAGAAATCGTTTGCCTGTTTTTTTGTTGAAAAATTTCGCTTGCATGAGGGTAAAAAATGTGATATGATATGACTCTATTAAATAAGATATCTGTCTATTAGTCTGTGTTAATTTTTTTGAAGAGAAACTGATACGATAAACGGCAGGTAATAAAAATTCTTTTTACTAACTTCTAAATTTTCACTAAAAAAGTCCACCAAGTAAAGTAGGTGGCATTTTGATTTATGTTTAAAAGATTTTTTAAGAGTTCATGGCCGTTTCAGGTCATGTTGGCGATTGGGTTTCTGACGTTTATCGTCGGCGATTTCTTCGGTGAGTTCATACCTGGACAGTGGCTGGAGCCGCTGGCATGGGTATCATCAGTTTCTTTTATTGGCGGGTTCATTCTGATGGCAATTGCCTATGGAATGGATGAGGACATGTTGGTCGGTGCGCTCATAACGGGCGGTGGCGCTCTTCTCTTGGCACTATGGTTGGTACTACATCTGCTGGGGTTGGAGAATGTTGGGGTGAACAATGAGTTTTTGGACACAAACATTTTCAAGTATCCGGCATTTGGCCTCTTGTTTGGGGGCATGCTTGTGGAAGGCGTGACTGTATTGGTAAAGAGTATTGACCAAAAGAGCTGGAATAGAATTGCCGTAATTGATATCGGTATGCTATTTGTGCTGGTAAGCTTGGTCGGTGCAGATCTGACGAAAATCATAACGCTTCCAGAGAAATCGGTGGAAATTTTCCACTATGCAACATTCACTGTGATTATCCTGGGCGTCCTTCTGGCCGGAAAGCTTGCCTGGGACGATAGAAAATAGCTCATGCAAAGAAAAAAGACAGGTGAACGAGAAATCGTTTGCCTGTTTTTTTATCAAAAAATTTTGCTTGCATGGGGGAAAAAAATGTGGTATAAGGTGGCTTATCATGTTATATAGTTGTTTATTATTTTACTTACAAAGATTATGAAAAGTGAGATCTTTAAAGGCATCAAGCCAACGATAGTTGCGCTGGTGTTAGGTGGATTGGCGTTTATCGCTGGAAACTTTTTTGGAGAATTCATGCCAGAAACGTGGTTAAAACCATTGGCATGGATATCGGTTCTTTTGCTCTGCTTGGGGCTTATTCTGGCAACAGTGGCTCGGGGATTGAACGAAGGTTCCTGGGCGATGAATTTTGCATTGTCTCTGGTAACGGGCGGCGGTGCAATATCGCTTATCGGCCTTTTGTTTGAGGAAATGGGAGTGTTGAATCATGATTTTATC
>JAGCRL010000283.1 GCA_017964705.1 Alphaproteobacteria bacterium | reverse complement strand
TTAAGAAAGCTCAGAAGAGTGTTGAAAAAGCCCAAAAAGATTATGATAAATCTGTGGTTGCCACACAAAATGCTCGTGAGAAATATAATGCTTCTCAAGAACGTCTCAGTGTAAGAGATATGGCTAAGAGAGCTGATGAATTGAAAAAACGCGATATGGAAAATAAAAAGAAAGAAGAAGAACTGAAAAAGAAAAAAGCAAAGAAAAAAGAAGGAGAACTCAAAAATAAATATAATCACATTAAGCTACCTAGCGGCATGATTATTAAACAGCAAGGTCCTCAATGGGTATTAGTTGATCCAAGAACAAACCCAAGCAGAACAAAAGATGTTACGGCTGAAATGAATGCTTTTGTTCGTGCAAATAAGGCTATTGATGAAGCTAATTTGCAAATTGAAAGAAATAACAAACTTAATGCTAATGGAGGAGCTCTTGCCGGAGCTGGTGTAGAAGAAGGTTATAAAACTTCAGCTCAGATGACAGAGAATACCGTAGCCGGCATGACTACCGGACAAATGAAAGGTGTTGATAACAAAGCTATTAGCACTCCTGCAATTACAGATGTTGATAATAAACCTTTATCTGAAGATGATGTGAAAGCTTTGGCTAGAGTTAGCGTTGAACGTGCATTTGATGAAAATCTGTTTGAAAGACTATATGGTCGTAAATTGAAAGGACCATTAGAGAAAGGTGCTTCTGCTCTTAGAAGCGAAACAGATGAAGAAAGAAAGAGGAAAGAAGAAGAAGCTGCAAGATTAGCGGCACAAAGACGTCAAAATGGAGGAAAAGAATAGTGATTTTAGCGGAGTTATAAAACTCCGCTTTATTTTATTTAAAATAAAAAAGGCCGGAAGTTTTCCGGCCTAATGTGTTTCATAAAAGATTTAGGTTTTTGGTTGGTTACTCCAAGGTTACCAGGACATGAACGGGGATGTCTGTTTCTGCCGTGAATTTTCTTACTTGTTGAGAAGAATGGGTCATACAGCAGATAACCGATACGTCCACTCCCATGTCTTGCAGCTGAGCGACCTGGTTTCTCAGCTCTTTTCCCTCGCGGAAAGACTGCTTTAAGATAATCACTTCCGATGGTTTGGCCTTTAAGCGCTTGAAGTTTTTTACATCTCCTGTAACCAGTGTTCTTACTTGCAAGCTTAAAGCCAATTGATTAATTAATTGACCTAAATGCTCACCGGATTTTGATTTGAAGGCAGGAATTAGAACACAAGCTTTTGGAGAAGCTTTGATAATTCCTATTACCTCTTTCACGACTTTGTCGCGGAATCTTTCATCGTGTGCCAGGGCTTCGATGTTTACATTCTTTCCTGCAGGTGTTTTAGTTGTATAACCTGCTACTATTTGTGCTAATGTCATAAAAAAAAATATATTTAATTGTAAAACAAAAAAATGACTTGAGTAGTGCGACTTTGACAGAATAATCAGTGTTTGTCAAGAGTTTTATTTTTTGAGCTGATCTTTTAACACATTATTCTATTTAAAATAAAAAAAACAGGCGAAGAAACGGTTTGTTTTTCTTTGCCTGTTTGAGCTAAAAAAGTCTCCCTGCGCACTTTTTTTTACCCATAATATATTTTACCTCTTTATACCCTGACGACAACTTTTAATTGTTC
>JAGCRL010000282.1 GCA_017964705.1 Alphaproteobacteria bacterium | reverse complement strand
ATGATTTTGCATGATTTTCTTTTAAATTCAATAGGATGAATCGTGAAAAAAATTAAGCCGAGCGGTCAAACTCGGCTTAAATTGTTATTAACTATTGCTCAACAAGTAAAAGGCTATTTAACTGTAACAGCATCTACATCTATTTTTGTTGGTTCATTGGCATCTTTATCAACTTCACCAATAATTTCAACTGTTTTTTCAGGGGTTACTTTTACACCATGCCAATCTTCATCATCAATTTCTACCACAATTTCTCCGGTAGCATCCTTGAAAGTGTATTTTTCATCACCCAAACTATTGACTATGTTTCCCTGCAAAACGACTTTAGCTTCATCATTTAAGTCTAATGCTTCTTGCACGGTTGTGGCAGCAAGTTGACTAGCACTTGGTCCTTCAAAACCACCTGTTGCTTGTGCATTTGCAATATTCATAGATGCATACATTGCGAATAAGGTTAAAAGCATTTTTTTCATTTTATATCTCCATAACTCATTAGAAACATTATAAAAATAGCAGACTTTTTTTCATTGTCTATCAAAAATATCTTTTTTATAAAAAGGTATGTATATAATTTCTAATTTTGATGCACACGATTATCTTCTATAACGGCTGTGATTTCCACTTGGTTTGAACGTGGGCGGATGCCGGTAACACGGGCATAAACGCTCCATTTATCGGTTGTTCCGAACGCAAAATGCGTGCGTTCCATACCGGAAGCCGTCAAAATCTCGATACTCGGCTGAGTTTTCAGCATTACTACGGTATTAAGCTCGGTTGCCGTTACTTCATAAGGCCCAGAAAGCGAGCCGTTTTTCTCTCGGCAATAAAAATCGTTATTTCTTTGCCAATTGTTTTTTGAGCATCTTTGGCAAATCGCTGTATTTAATTCCAACCATTTGGGTTATTGTTTTTTGCATCAACACAAAACACGCACACATAATCAATGCACCAATTAAATAATCAATGCCTGATAGTATATTGTTTTTAATTAAATAGCTAAATAAAACAATTGTCACAATTGCTTGAATTTCTGCAGTTACAAGTCCCGGAGAATAAAATTTCTGGCAACGAAACAGACGTATAGCAAAAATATGAACAAATCCCTCAAACAAACCTAAAAAAGCAAGCGGTAAAACAGTTATCGGGTATTGATGGAAAAACAAAGGTATCAAAGTAAATGTTAGGAGCAAAATGCTCGTCGGAATACGACTTTGACGTTTCATCTTCTCATCTATATCTACTTTAATCATTTTTGCTATCATATCAGCAAATCCACCCGGATACTTCATTTCTTCCCATTCGTGTAAAACAAACAAAAATATATAAACCAATACAAATTTTTGAATGACAGATAAATCGCCGACAATCCCAGAAATAACGAGAGCGAGCATTGATATAACCGTATAAACCTCTAAAGCGTAGAATTTGACAAACTTTATCATTTTATTCTCCTTTTACTTATTGCTCATATAATCACAAAATGTTAAAGGTTAAGTTAATGCGATTGTATCTGTTGGCATAAATATTCATATACAGAGCAAGGAATTACTATGAAGGTATTGATTGAAACGATTACTAGCCGCTTGAGATAAAAAGCCGAGCATCAAACTCGGCTTAAATTCAAAATGTGTTTTTTATTCAACAATATAAGCGTTGACAATTTCTCCATAATAGACGGTATGATAATCATCATTCGTTCTTGTACCGTCTGATGATGGCACATTTTTATAAAATTTTTCATACAAGTCTTGTGGCACGTTATTATGTTCCTGCTCTTGCTTATAAATAACTTTACATTCTAAAGTCAGCGGAATTTCCTTAATTGCCGGTGAATGAACCTCTATTCCGTTAACAGGGGTTAAATTGCATTCCGTAAATTTATCAATGTTTTTACCGTTTCTATAACCGCAAAAACCGATTGCTTTTGCAATTTGTGTTGTACGCTTCAACGGAATGGAAATGGTAAATTCTTTGCTGGCTTCAATCTGTTCGTGTGTAAATCTGGTGTGTCTGATATAAATCGTAAACACAAATTTTTCCCACTCTCTGCCGATTTGTCCCCACGAAACAGTCATTGTGTTCAATTTATCGCCATTTTTGGTATTAACCAATATACCTTTTTTCAGTTCAGTCATAATCTTTGGTAAATATTCAATCACATCAATTTTTTGCATAAATTTTCTCCCTGTTATTTTTGTTTAAAAACCGACTTAGGCATACCGCAAATCGGACAAGTAAAATTTTCAGGTTCGCTTTCCATATCGCCTTCGTATTCAAAACCGCAAATGCTGCAAACATAGCGTTTCTTTGTGTTTTGTTTAACATCATCGGGAGCATATTTTTCAACCAATTCTGATGTAACTTCAGCGTGATGCTTATGTTGAGAGGCAAATGTTTTGATTTTATCTGCTGCCTCATTAAAACCTGCTTCTTTAACTTTTTCGGAAAGTTCTAAAATCATCTTTTCGCCACATTCTTCCGCCTTGGATAAACCTTTTACAAATTGCCACAATTCCTCTTTTTTAAAAGGATATCTACCGCAAAACTCGGCATAAAAACTGGCTTGCGCAGCGTGTTCATTTGCCAGTTTTGTAAACTCATCGGCTACATCTTTCATATTTTGCCCTTTTGCCGCCCGTGCCAGTGCAAAATACATACCTGCTCCGGAAAGTTCCGCCTGCATTTGCCCTGTGATTGTTTTTTCTATTTCTGTCCCTTTTGCTTTTGCATAGTTATTCATTTTTATTTTCCTTATGCGGCATTAAACTTGGTTTTCGGTTGTTTGCAACGTGGGCATTTCCAATCTTC
This sequence comes from Alphaproteobacteria bacterium, assembly GCA_017964705.1. Classification (GTDB taxonomy): domain Bacteria; phylum Pseudomonadota; class Alphaproteobacteria; order RF32; family CAG-239; genus CAG-267. The sequence goes on along the minus strand of JAGCRL010000282.1, from coordinate 129 downwards.
AGGCAAGTCTTCAAAAGCAATACCATTGTTTTCCGCTGGATCATAAACATAACCGCAAACCGAACAAATATATTTGCCGCTCTTCGTTTTGAATACAATCTCGCCAACCGGCAAAGTTTTCGGCGGATT
>JAGCRL010000281.1 GCA_017964705.1 Alphaproteobacteria bacterium | reverse complement strand
TACTTGGTTTTTATTATTAACCACCGTCAGATTAGCCGTATTTCCCCCATTAATAAAGCAAACAGAAGAGTATCCTTTCTTAACTAGCGCCTTACTTAAATGCAAATGGTGCATTGGTGCTAACGGAGCTCCTTCACCTCCGTTAAAAATATCATCCGATCGAATATCATAAACCACCGGAATACCTGTAGCTTTTGCCAACTTAGCCGGTTGAAAAATTTGTGTTGTAAACGGTTGAGTTTTACCTGCAACAGAAGGAGGATTATGTGCCCCAGTGGACTGTCCTGAAATTCCGATAGCTGCAATTTTTTCTCGCGCAACACCTGCTTGTTTAATTAAATTCTCAACAGTTATTCCACATACATCACTATATTCTTTAAGAGTCTTTTTAAATAAATCCGTCTTAAAAGCTTTATCCATATCAGAATTAAACTGTAAAATTTCTTTTCGTAATTCCAACATATGTTTTTTTAACCGAGCAGAATAGGGAACAGACATAAAAGAAATATCCCGGATATTTCCACAGCCGAAATCCGTCATAACCGCGTCCACACCATCCAAAGAATTTCCAGTCATTAAACCTATTGTAATCATCATTTCCTCATCAAAACAAAACTATATAAAGAATATCATCTGTAATTTAAAAACTTATTAAATACTAAAAAATATTTTTTTCGAAATTCTCAGGTTTTGATATAAAAAAAAGCTGTAACTCTTTTGAAGTACAGCTTTTTTCTTACATAATTACTCATCCCAATCATCCATTTTAAGGAAGATTTTCAGGTCCGCAAACTCATCTTTGGCCCATCGGATAATTTGATGACGTTTAATTCCTAAAATACCGGCCAAAACAACCACCATACCAGAGGCAGTTGCAATAATAATTTTCTTTTTCATGACAATATAATTTAAAAAATACAAAAATATTATACCTTAATAAAATTAAAAGTAAAGCATAAAAAAAAGCACTTAAATCAAGTGCTAAACATTGGCGGAGAGAGGGGCTTGCAGAGAAAAATACGTCCGGTGGACGCATTTTTCCGAAAGCTATAGTTGTTGTTAGGTGGCGACTTGGCGTAAACGCCAACAAGCCAACGTTACAACAAACTTGTCCGTAGCGTAGTTAATGAGTGCCAAAGGCACGAATTTACTTTAGCAAGAATTCGAACAACAAAAAGGAGTTCGAATCTTCCTAATAAAAAAAGCACTTAAATCAAGTGCTAAACATTGGCGGAGAGAGGGAGATTCGAACTCCCGGTACCCTTACGAGCACAATTGATTTCGAGTCAACCGCATTCGACCACTCTGCCATCTCTCCAACACGAGCATATATAAAACATGCAACATAAAATGCAAGATTTTTTTTAACAATCATTCACAAAGTGATTGTATATAAGCCAAATCATCCAACCATGGTTGCACAGAAGAGGGGAGACCAAAACCTGTTTCCATCGTAATTAAAGCATTTTTACTTGTAAATTCAGATACAAAACGTTTCAAATTGTAGTTACCTTCCCCATAGTGAAGATGAGCATCAAAAGTAGATGTAATATCCCCATCACATAAATGATACATACATGGTTTAAGCTTAGCAAACTTTGCCAGAAATTCATATACATCCTGTTTAAAATGATTAGCACTGCAGACAGCGTGTGAAAAATCAAAGCAAAATTGGCAAGGAACTTCATCTATAAAACATTTAATTTCATCAGGTGTCGCTCCTTCTAAATCTTTATGCATAGAAGAGCAGGTATAAGGCAAATTTTCTACAGCCAAACGCGGCTCATTAAAAGCTCTAAATTGTCTTATATTTTCCTCTAAAACATTAACATTTGAGCGATATCCCGGATGAGTAATAATAATTTTAGCTTTCAATAAATCGGCAAAACGTTGTGAATCATATAACATATGCTGATTATCTGCAAATAAATTCCTATCAGAAGTATTAAAACCATACTTATCATGAGGGGCATGAATAACCGTTTTAATACCTTTAAAAATTCGAATTTCTTTTTCCACCAAATCAAAAGTATCCGGTAACGCAAAAAGTTCCAAATATCCGAATTTTCCATCTTTTAGCGCTTTTTCAGCCGATAATACAAAATCTTTATTTTTTATGAAATCCATAGACCATAGTTTTAAACCGAATTTGCGCATTTATCATATCCTTCGAATACTATTAAATTTTATGTAACTTAATATCAACAAAGTTAAAATTAGATTAAGTTATTAATTATTATCTTTATCCAAATCCAAAGTACAAATCAAACATCTGCTAAGTATATATATCAGTAGAGCAGAAACATAAATTTTCTCTCTAAAATGCCATCTGGTAAAATATATACACCTTGTCGCATAATGTATATTATGTTGATTAATATATAATAAACAAAGTAATTACAATAAGTTAATAAATTGGATTTAAGCTCTCAGAACGAGCTCAGCACAAAAAAACGATAAATTATAGCTAAGCTCATTAAAAATCATCCTCTAAATAGCTTGCAAAAACTCTTTCGGTTTAATGCCCCAAACTTTTACAGTCCAATACTTATCGCAGTCATCTTTCTCTAACACACAAACGCCGCCGGTGCCAACTTTAATATTAAATTCATTAGAGAACTTTTCAAAATCACCGGTCAAGTATGGAGCAAATCGGATAATTCCGTTTGAACTAACCACCAAGACAGATTGTCCATGATATTTATGTTCAATTTCTTTAGCAAAGGTTTGCCAAGTTTTAATTATTTTATCAACGGAAACATTCCATCCATCTGGTACAATTGCTTTACTATTCCAATCATCAAGCGCATCTTGTCCGATACGAGCAATAACTTCTTCTTCTGTTTTGGCTTCATCTGGTCCATAATCGATTTCTGTAAATCTTTTATCAGCAATCAGCGGAATATCTTTATCAAGAGCTGCAATCGCCAAACGTGCTGTTTCCATAGTCCGTTGTAATGGCGCTGCAAAAACAACAGCTGGAGAATAAGCATTAATTTTCAGATAT
>JAGCRL010000280.1 GCA_017964705.1 Alphaproteobacteria bacterium | reverse complement strand
TAAAATAGCGCATTTTGAGGATTTAAAGCGATTTTAAGGCTAAAAATTGCGCTATAAGATGTTTTTTTTGAGCGTTCTATCTATTTGAAAAACAAATAAAAGCGCCTTTAAATGGGGCGAAAAGTTGAAAAAATGAAAAAAAAGCTTGTCAAATAATAAATTTCTGTGTAGCGTTCTTCTCAGACGTTAGTCTAAAATTTGTTTTAATAATTTTTAGAGGTTAAATTTATGACTGATACCGCTGATCGCGTTAAGAAAATTGTTGCTGAACATTTAGGTGTTGAAGAAACAAAAGTAACAGAAAGTGCGAACTTTATTGATGATTTGGGTGCTGACAGCTTAGATACAGTTGAGTTGGTTATGGCATTTGAAGAAGAATTTGGTTGCGAGATACCTGATGAAGCAGCAGAAAAAATTCTTACAGTAAAAGATGCTATTGACTATCTGTCAAAAGCAGCGTAAGTCTTTGGAATTATCATAAATCGAAACTCGCTCAAATAACAATAAAAGCGAGTTTTTTCATATAAATTTATCCGCGGGGAGAGCTTTTGGGGCTCAAACCGGCGGATAAGACGAGATGAGGTTTTTTATGAGAAGAGTTGTCGTTACTGGTATGGGTGTTGTTTCTCCGCTGGGACGTGGTGTGCAGCATAACTGGGATGCTTTGATGGCCGGGAAGTCCGGTATACGAGTGATCGATGATATCGATCTGAAAGATATTCCAGTTAAAATTGCAGGACGCGTGCCTTTTGGCGAAAAAGAGCCAGATTTTAATCCAGATACGGTGTGTGCCCAAAAAGACCAAAAGAAAAGTGACAGATTTATCTTGTTTGGTGTGGCCGCTGCCAGTGATGCTCTTGATGATGCCGGATGGAATGTTGAAACCGTTACAGAAGAAGAAAAATGTCGCGCCGGTGTGATGATGGGTGCAGGTATCGGCGGTTTGCAAACAATTTATGAAGGTGCTATCTCTTTTAATGAAGTCGGAATGAAAAAAATGTCTCCATTCTTTATTCCGGCAGTTTTGATTAACCTTATTTCAGGGAATGTTTCTATTAAATACGGCTTAAAAGGGCCTAACCATTCTTGTGTGACAGCTTGCTCCACCGGAACACATGCTATCGGAGATGCCGCGGCTATGATTGCTCGCGGTGATGCTGATTTGATGGTTGCCGGTGGTGCCGAATCGGCAGTTAATGTTTTGGGACTGAGCGGTTTTGCAAGAATGAAGGCTATTACCGCAGAATATAATGATGCACCTGAAAAAGCTTCGCGCCCATGGGATAAGGACCGTAGCGGATTTGTTATGGGTGAAGGCGGCGGTGCGCTGGTATTAGAAGAATTAGAACATGCAAAAGCACGTGGTGCAAAAATTTATGCCGAGGTGGTCGGTTATGGATTAAGCGGTGATGCTTACCATATTACAGCACCTTCCGGTGACGGTGCTTATCGGGCTATGAAAATGGCTGTTGATCATGCACAAGAACAAGGGGTTACGCTTTCTGATATCGGCTATATCAATGCACATGGTACATCTACTCCTGCCGGTGATGTGGGAGAAGCTTTGGCTGTTAAACGGCTGTTTGGAGACGAGGGTATTAAGCATGTTTCGATGTCTTCTACCAAATCTGCCGTGGGGCACCTTTTGGGTGCGGCCGGTGCCGTAGAAGCTGTTTATACTATTAAAGCTATTTTGGAACAAACTTGCCCGCCAACCTTGAATTTGGAACATCCGGCAGATGAATTGGCAGATTTTGACTTGGTACCGCTTAAACCGAAAAAGAGAGAAATTAAGGCAGCAATGTCTAATTCTTTCGGCTTTGGCGGAACAAACTCTTCACTTGTTTTTAAAAAGTATAACGGTTAAGCTGTTTAATGATGAAAAAATTATTTAAGTTGCTCTTGTCTTTGGTACTTTTTTGTGCGGTGGCGGGGGCGCTTTTTGTTTTTATGGCACATAAAAAATATGTTGCGGAATATGAGTTGGATTCGCCTGTTGAACTGATTATTGAACGCGGAACCGGAGTTAATCGGGCGGCACAGATTTTATCGCAAAATAATGTTATTGAACAACCGCTTTGGTTTCAGCTGTTTGCTAGGATGTTTCATAATCAGGATAGCCTAAAAGCCGGTGAATATGCTTTTGAAGGTAAACTTTCATATCAAAAAGTGTTTGAAAAACTGGTTAAGGGTGATGTTATTGTGCGCAGTGTTACTATTCCGGAAGGAAAGGCACTGGTGGAAATTAAGCAAATTTTGATGGATAATCCGTATTTGAGCGGAAATATTACTTTGGCGCTGAAAGAAGGCGAAATTTTGCCGGAGACATATCATTTTATCCGCGGTGAAGAACGTAATGCTATTTTGAAAAAAGCTCGCCAGGCAATGAAAAAAATGTTGGCAGATGTGTTTGCCGGACGAGATGATAATCTGCCGCTTAAAAATGAGCAAGAGTTGCTTATTTTGGCCAGTATTATCGAAAAAGAAACCGGAGTGGCCTCGGAGAGGAGCAAAGTGGCTTCGGTTTTTGTTAATCGCTTGAGATACGGAATGAAACTGCAAACAGATCCAACGGTTATTTATGCGGTAACTAACGGGCAAATGAACCTCGGGCATTCTATTTATAAAAGTGATTTGGTTTATGATTCGCCTTACAACACATATGTTTATGATGGTTTACCACCGGGACCGATTTGTAGCCCTGGAGAGGCCTCATTATTGGCGGCGGCACATCCTCAAAAAACTGATTATCTCTATTTTGTAGCGGATGGAACAAGCGGGGGCCATCGATTTGCAAAAACCTTGGCTGAGCACAATGCAAATGTGGCGCATTATCGTGCTATGCATTAAATTTTTATTTAGATAGAATGAGTGATGAAAACATTAGCAAAAATTTTAAGTTATTTAGTGCCAATACGGAAATATCGCAAACCATTCTTAGGTTGGTTGGAGCATATGCTTTGGTGTAGTGATGCGCGAAATATTTATATTTTAAAAATAAAGCGAACAGCTGAAAAGGTTGGGAAAGATTTGCGTGTTTTTGGTGCAAGTAAGGTTAATTCTCATACAGTTTTGGGAGATTTTGTTCGATTTCGTGGGATGAAAATTACTGGAAAAGGAAAAGTTTTTGTCGGTTCACATGTGATTGTTGCCAGAGATTGCTTGGTCTTAACAGAAAATCATAATTATGAAGGAACAGAAATTCCATATGATTCTACAATGATTCAAAAAGATGTTTATATTGGTGATTTTGTGTGGATTGGGGCACGGGTACTTATTTTGCCAGGTACAAAAATCGGTGAGGGCGCTATTATTCAAGGTGGGGCAGTTGTGCATGGGGAAATACCGCCTTATGCTATTGCCGGAGGAAACCCAGCTAAAGTGTTTAAATATAGAGATATTGAACATTTTAAAAAGCTAAAGGCTGAGCAGAAATTTTACGAAAAGTAATTTGGAGTGTTGTTCGGTACAGGGCGACTGTGTCGTGTGATGCGCATATGGCGGACCTATGCTGACGGCAGCAGGGGTTGCCTTGTATCTTTAATGAGCTTCACCCCAATTATCGCCAATGCCAACTTCGGCAATCAGCGGAACTTTTAAATCTATACCGGTAACATCTTCCATCTCTTTTTTTATCATCCGGGCAACAGTTTCAACCTCATCTGACGGAGTTTCAAACACCAGTTCATCATGAACTTGCAATAACATACGTGTTTTGAATTGTTGTTCTTCCAGAATGGCACCGATTTTGTTCATGGCCATTTTTATAATATCTGCGGCACCACCTTGTATAGGAGCATTAATGGCGGCTCGTTCCGAAAATGAGGCTAAACGGCGGTTTTGGTCTTGGATTCCGAAAATAGTGATTTTACGATTAAACGGAGTTAAGACATAACCGTTTTGACGGGCAAAATTAATGGTTTGTTCCATGTATTGTTTTATTTCCGGCATGTTGGTAAAGTAGGCATCAATGTATTGCTGAGCAACAGTAGGGGAGACATCTATTTCTTTTGATAAACCATAAGCGGACATGCCGTAAATAATACCGAAATTGATGGCTTTGGCGCGACGACGATGAGAAGCATCCACTTCTTCATAAGGAATACCGAATACTTGAGCTGCGGTCTTGCGATGAATATCGACGTTTGCTTTGAAAGCGGATTGTAAAAATTTAACATCAGCTATGGTTGCCAATAAACGTAATTCAACCTGAGAATAGTCAACAGCAATCAGTTTATGGCCCGGTTTGGCAATAAAGCAACGACGTATTTCGCGACCGATCGGGGTGCGAATAGGAATGTTTTGCAGGTTCGGATTTGAAGATGCTAAACGACCGGTATTAACGGAAATTTGGCTGTAAGTAGTGTGAACGCGGCTATCTTTATCCATTAAAGCAAGCACCGCGGTAGTATAAGTTGATTTTAATTTTTGATATTGGCGCCAATCAAGAATTTTTTTAGGAAGTTCGTGAGTTTCTGCCATTTGTTCTAAAACTTCGGCACTGGTATTGAGTGAGCCGGAAGTATGTTTTTTACCTTTTAAACCGAGTTTGTTATAAAGTATTTCGCCGATTTGCTTGGGAGAACCGATGTTAAATGTTTCT
>JAGCRL010000279.1 GCA_017964705.1 Alphaproteobacteria bacterium | reverse complement strand
TAACAAATATTTAGGCAGTGATTATAAAGTTTTAGCTAGTTATGGACATATCAGAGACTTACCAAGCAAAGATGGTTCTGTAGATCCAAACGAAGATTTTAAGATGGTTTGGGAATTAAGTCCTGGTGGTAAAAAGCGTTTAAATGACATTATTACTGCATTAAAAGATTGTGATACGTTAGTTCTGGCATCCGACCCGGATAGAGAAGGAGAAGCCATCGCTTGGCATATATTAGAAGAATTATCTTCTAAGAAAAAATTAAAAGGTAAAAAGATAGAACGCGTTGTCTTTCATGAGATAACAAAACGCGCTGTAACAGAAGCTATACAAAATCCACGTCAAATAGATGATAATTTGGTTTCTGCTTATATGGCAAGACGCGCATTAGATTATCTTGTAGGATTTAATTTATCTCCGGTATTGTGGCGAAAACTTCCCGGTTCCAAATCTGCCGGCCGTGTACAATCAGTTGCATTGCGTTTAATTTGTGAACGCGAAATGGAAATAGAAAAGTTTAAGCCGGAAGAATATTGGACAATTGATGTAGATTTAGCCACCAAAACAAATGCCTTAATTCCATCACATTTAATAAATTTAGATGGTAAAAAACTCGAAAAATTTGATATTAATACAAAAGAAAAAGCAGAAAAAGCCAAAGCTAAAATAGAAGCACAAGATTTTGCTATTGCCAAAATAGAACGCAAAAAAGCAAATCGTTTTCCTGCTCCACCATTTACCACTTCCACTTTACAGCAGGAAGCTGCTCGTAAACTACGTTTCTCTGCTAAAAAGACCATGCAAGTTGCTCAAAAATTGTATGAAGCCGGTTACATTACATATATGAGAACAGATGCAGTTAACTTATCAGAAGAAGCAATTGCTGCTTGCCGCGAAGCAATATTAAAATATTTTGGAGAAAACTATCTTCCTAAAAAGGCAAAAGAATACAAAACCAAGTCTAAAAATGCACAAGAAGCACACGAAGCCATTCGTCCGGCAGATGTAATGAATACCCCCAAGAAGATGGAAGAAAAGTTAGATTCCGATTCTCACAAGCTTTATGAATTAATATGGAAGCGTACTGTTGCTTGTCAGATGGAACCTGCCGTATTAGATAAAGTGGCTATAGATTCTCTATCTAAAGATAAAAAGATACTATTGCGAGCCAATGGTCAAGTTATTGCTTTTGATGGTTTCTTAAAACTTTACCAAGAAGGCAAAGACGATAGTGATGATGATGATGAAAATCGTTTATTGCCAAATGTAAAAGAAGGTGAAGAAGTTAGTAAAAAGGCTATTAAACCGGAACAGCATATGACCACACCACCGCCAAGGTTTACCGAAGCAAGTTTAGTTAAAAAATTAGAAGAACTGGGTATAGGACGCCCTTCAACATACGCATCAATCATTGCTGTTTTACAAGAACGCAAATATGTAAAAGTAGAAAAATTGCGCTTTATTCCGGAAGACAGAGGTCGTATTGTAACCATCTTTTTAGAGAATTTCTTTAAAAAATATGTTGAATACGATTTTACGGCACAAATGGAAGAGTTTTTAGATGATGTATCTGCCGGAGAAATGCAATGGAAAAAACTGTTAACAGGTTTTTGGACTAAATTTTATAACAATATCCAAGCCGTTCAACCACTACAAATCAGTGAAGTTATAGATAAAATAGATGAAGTTTTGGCTTATCATCTTTTCCCGCCGAGAGAAGATGGTTCAGATCCGCGCGAGTGCCCAGAATGTCACAAAGGTCATTTAAGCATCAAGTTAGGTAAATTTGGTGCTTTCTTGGGATGCTCCAATTATCCGGAATGTAAGTATACCAAACCTTTGATGGATATCAAAGATGAAGAAGAGCAAGATACGGAAAAAGCACCGGCTCCGGAAGATAAACTTTTAGGCGAGCATAAAGGTTTAAATGTATATTTGAAAAAAGGTCCGTATGGTTTTTATATTCAATTAGGAGAAGATGCCACTGCCACCACAGAAAAGCCGAAGCGTATTGCTTTGCCGCGTTTTCTAAATCCGGCAGAAGTTACATTTGAACAAGCTGAAAAATTAATAAGTCTTCCGTTTGATTTAGGAGATGGCATAACCGTTAACATTGGTAAATTTGGTCCATATATTAAGCAAGACAATAAATCATGCTCTCTCAAAGGAGAAGATAATATTTTCAATATTACTAAAGAACGTGCAGAAGAACTACTCAAAGGAGCCACCCCGAAAGCTGAAGCGAAAGTTTTAGGCAAGCATCCGCGCCTAAAAGAAGATATTCAATTAGCGGTGGGACGTTATGGTCAATATATTAAGTGCGGTAAAAATAATTATCGTATTCCGGCGGGTCTCCGCGGTGCCGAAATCACTCTTGATGACGCGATAAAAGTTATTGATAACGGCAAATAAAAAATCCGCAAAGCTATTGCTCTGCGGATTGATTAAAGTCAGCAAAAACGAGAAGGTC
>JAGCRL010000278.1 GCA_017964705.1 Alphaproteobacteria bacterium | reverse complement strand
TGATTTCCCTTCTAACGCCAACATTCGATTTTTCTCCCTACGAGCATCTATTTTTCGTGCTTCTTCAGAATTAGGATCAAGCATCTTAATTTTAGCCTGTTGACGATAAGCTAATCCTATTTTTTTAAGTTCTTCGACAGTAGCCTCAGGATGCTCTCTTCCATAAAGAGCTATTTGTTCCCAAACATAATAATCTATATTCTTCAGTTGCCACTCTGTCCAATCACCTCTTGCATCTTTTATCATAGCTTCTGCTATTTCAGGACTATTTTTAATATCATGTTTTTTCTTTTTAGCATCAGCCATTATAACCTTTGCTTCCATTCTTTGTTTTGCTTCTTCTTTTTTACGATCTGCATTAGAAGCTCCGGGATGTTCCTCGTCATAAATTTTCATATGCTCCTGAACATAAAAATCAACTGCTTTCTTTTCGTCTTCTTCCGTCCAATCACTCATAATGACCTCCCATAAAAATTTATTGCCTATGAAGCCATTGTATCAAAAATCACCTACTCTGTCAACCAAAATTCACTTGCATAAAAAAAACACCTCATTTGAGGTGTTTAGTTAGTGTAAGATATCAAACGCGTTCCAGCTTATGGCCACAAAGCCTACAACAACCGGAAGCAATCGCATAACATCCGATGTATACTCCCAATAAAAACCGAGGGCTTCCGTCATAAATACGGTAAAAATCGCCACTCCACCAATAAAAAAGATGAACATTGCTGCTGCCGGTAAAAATGGCAGGAAATAGTCATTTCTGAGCCATTCACCTAACACAAACCGCCAACAGCAAAACGTTGCGATATACATCGCCCCTGCAAATACGATTAATACTCCCACTCGAGTGATGTCATCCATCCCATTGCAGATTTTACCGAGGTTCATTGCTACCCACAACATCATAGCCCAAAAGCCCAAGCCGAGCAAAAGTGCCGTTGTTTCACGAAAATTCCACCAGAATCGGTTAGATCGGTCAGATTTGCTTGGAATTTCAGCCTTTGTGAACGGCTTTCTAAATTTTTTCATAGCTTTAAAATTTTTTGTTCTTAATCAAAAATGTAAAACTCATAAAAAGTAGTCCTCCAAATAGAACCGGGAAAAATCGGATACTTAAAACATCCTCCAGCCAATAGCCTATCGATATTTTCATGAATTCCACAAATATTCCCAATCCTAAAATAAGGATAATACCCACTCCGAAACACGTATAATTGTGTTCTTCTCCAGTTTCGCTGTAAAAATACTTACACAGCAACAAGAAAACCCAATTAACGGTTGCGGCAAACAGAGAAAGGACAAAAACAACCCCTCTAACTTCCTCAATCTGAGGAACAAGCTCATTCAGGAAGAGCGTTGCAACACACACTCCGCCAGCCAGAAGCACTGCCAGTATCAATTTCAGATAAAAGACCTCAGTGCCTTTTTTGTTTGGTGTATTCTCCATAACAATATTTAATTAATTAACTACAATAATTTTCTCATTGGCTTCCAAAATAGCATTTTTTAAACCGGCTGTCAACCCCCTCACCAAAATAATTTCTAACAAAAAACAGATTCTTGCTTGACCTTTCTCTTCCACGCAATATAATATCTCTAAATTATCAGGGAGAAATCAATGAAAGCTTTATTCTTTGCCTTATTTTTGAGCTTATTAACCTCAGTTAGTTTTGCCGAAGAGCCGACTCAACTTGCCGCCACCAATAATACCAGCATAGTAACCGCCCCGGCCTCAGAAGAAAATTTACAAGAAAATAAAATTTACTTCTTTGCTCATTCAATGTGCCAAAACTGCAAAGATGCCTTTGTTTATTTATCCCAACACCATTCTGATTTAGAAATTCCGATTACCGATATGAAGTTTCATCATAATTTTGAATTGTATAAACAATGTGTTAAAAAGTTTAACGTTACCAATAGCGAGCTTCGTCTCCCTCTAATCTGCATGGGAGATAAATATATTATGGGATGGGATCAAACCTCCGGCCCGCTTTTTGATAAATACTTAACTGAATTTCAATCCGCCAACCAATAGAGGTTTTGTTCATGCCCACAGATATCGAGATAGCACAAAGCATAAAACCATTTAAAATAAACAAGATAGCCAAACAATTAAATTTAAAGGATGAAGACATCATTCCCTATGGCCACACCAAAGCCAAAATCATCCCGGCACTATCTGCCGCCAAATCCCAAATAGGCAAACTTATTTTAGTTACCGCCATCACCCCAACTCCTGCCGGAGAAGGCAAATCAACCGTATCCATCGGCTTGACAGATGCCTTAAAGCGCCTAAAAAAGCGCACCTGTTTAGCTCTGCGCGAACCCTCCCTCGGCCCCTGTTTCGGCATTAAAGGAGGCGCAACCGGTGGTGGCTGGTCGCAAGTTATTCCCATGGAAGAGATAAATTTAAACTTCACCGGTGATATCCATGCCATTACCGCCGCCAATAATTTATTGGCCGCCATGATAGATAATCACATTAAGCATGGCAACGAATTAAAAATCAAAAAAGTATTGTTTAAGCGTTGTTTAGATTTAAATGATCGCGCTTTAAGAGAAATCAAAATCGGTTTAGGCGGCAAGATAAACGGTATTCCTCGCCAAGAAGGGTTTAATATTTCAGTTGCCTCAGAAATAATGGCCATTCTTTGTTTATCCGAAAATTTGCAAGATTTAAAACAACGACTAAACAAAATCATCATAGCCGAAGATGAAACCGGCGCCCCGGTTTATTGCCGAGATATAAAAGCTGCCGGCGCAATGACCGCCATTTTAAAAGATGCCGTTTTACCAAACCTGGTTCAAACTTTGGAACACACCCCTGCTCTGGTTCATGGAGGTCCGTTTGCCAACATTGCTCATGGCACCAGTTCGCTGATTGCCGCCCGCACAGCGCTCGCTTTAGCAGATTATGTTGTAACGGAAGCCGGTTTCGGCGCAGATTTAGGAGCAGAAAAGTTTTTTGATATTTTCGCTCGTCAGAGTGGTTTATTTCCAAATGCCGTAGTTTTAGTTGCCACCGCTCGCGCTTTAAAGATGCATGGCGGCATAGCCAAAACAGATCTTAATAAGGAAAATCTGGCTGCAATAAAAGCAGGCTTTGCCAATTTGAAAGCGCACATACAAAACCTAAAAAAATTCAATTGCACACCGGTTGTTGCGCTCAATCGTTTTATGGCTGATACCTCTAAAGAACTCAATCTCATAAAAAAACTATGCCAAGATGAAGGTGTGGTAGCAATCCTATCAGAAGGTTGGGCCAAAGGCGGTAAAGGTTGCATAAAACTGGCTCAGGCAGTATTAAACAATTTAGCCGCAAATAAGAGTAAACCGCAAATGCTTTATTCTGCAGAATTACCGCTCAAAGAAAAAATAGCAACAATTGCCACAAATATATATGGTGCTAAAAGAGTTTCTTTTACCAAAAAAGCAGAAGAAGACTTAGCCAAATTCACCTCTTGGGGATATGGCAATTTGCCGGTATGCATTGCTAAAACCCAAAACTCTATTTCTCATGATAAAAACAAGCTTGGTGCCCCCAAAGGCTATGTATTTCCGATAACTGAAGTTCGTTTATCGGCCGGTGCCGGTTTTGTGGTAGCTTTATCTGGAACCATAAACACCAGGCCCGGCTTGCCGAAGCATCCTGCTGCAGAAGGAATAGATGTAGATACAAACGGAAAAATCTGTGGCCTATTTTAGGGTGCATGGCCGCCACTGCCATCGCACAGGCAACGGCACCTTGTATCGTTGCGGCACGCAATTTTTATTTTATAAAAATGTCAGCGCACCGCTTTCATAAAAAAATCACCCTTAACTCAGAGTGATTTTCTAAATCTTTTAATCCAACTACCAAAAGTCTTATTTCTTCTTATATTTGTCTTTTTTCTTTGCTTTTGCTTCCAGTCTCTTACTAAACTTAAACAAATCAGCATTAAGCTTACCGTCAACCACTGTATCATAAAGTGAAAGTGAAACT
>JAGCRL010000277.1 GCA_017964705.1 Alphaproteobacteria bacterium | reverse complement strand
TTGCATTGTTATTGTGCGATTGACGCCCATGGTCATCCTAACTTTTTTCAATGGGTTTATCCTTTCTCTAAAAATGAGATAAAGTGCTATGCTATCGTTAAATGTCCCCTCTTAAAACGGAATGTACATAAGACGTACATGAGTATTTAAGAGGGGCTTCCATTTAGCGATTTGATAGTGCTTTAGCACATTTTTATCTTAGTATAGCGCCGGTTTTTTTGCCCACTTCCGAAATAACCCTATTCATAAGCGCTTCTAATTCAGCATCAGTATAGCTCTTATCTTTTGGTTGGAAAGTAACCGTAATCGCAATTGATTTCTTGTCTTCCGGTAAGTTTGCACCTTCATAAACATCAAAGATACGAACTTCACGAATATTATCTCTGTCAGCGGTTTTTGCTGCTGTATAAATGTTAATAGCCGGCACATCTTTAGCCACAACAAAAGCTAAGTCTTTCTCAACTGCCTGCAGAGAAGCTAATTCCAATTTCTTCTTTGCCTTAGATTTGTTATCACGTGGCAATGGAATATTTTCTAAAAAGACTTCAAAAGCCACAACATTAGTTTTGATATCCAAAGCCTTTAAAACACTTGGATGCAATTCACCGAAATAAGCCAAAACATTTTTGCCCAAACGAATAGTTCCGCTACGACCAGGATGATAATAACTTGGAGCATCTGTAGTAATTTGAGGTGCTTCAATAGGTCCTTTTGCCGCGGCAATGGCAGCCAAAGCATCTGCTTTAACATCAAACACATCATAAGCACGTTGTGTACCGGTCCAATCTTTATAAGAAGTTTGGCCGACACGTATACCACCTGCAGCAGTTCTTTGTTCACCTGGATTACGCCCATAAAATTCCGGAGCAACTTCAAATAAAGACAAGTTAGTATAACCTCTGGCAATGTTATTCTTTGCCCCGATTAAAAGATTACATAGTATAGACGGATGCATTTCATCCAACTCAACAATAATCGGGTTTTGAATAAGCACCGGTTCAATACCGCGGCGGAAATACTGTGCGACTTGACTGTTTGTAAAACTGTAAGTAACAGTTTCATACATTCCACGCAAAGCAAGTTCATGTTTAACCAACATAACATTATTCTGCAAAGGAGTTAAAATCGGTCTTGGAAAATCATCAGTCTTTATGGAACAAGCCGGAATATTATCTAAACCAATCATACGCACAACTTCTTCAATCAAATCTTGCTCACACTCAATATCTCCGCGCCAAGAAGGGGAAATTGCTTTAATTTTACCGTTTTCATCACTAATGGTAAAACCAAGATGACGTAATATTTCTTCGCATTTTTCTTTAGAAATATCCATACCGATAAAAGTTCTTAAACGCTCCGGACGAAGATAAACCGGTTGATCATTAAATTTTTCTTCACCGACAATTTCAATTTCAGAAGCCTCTCCGCCACAAATATCCAAGATCATTTGTGTAGCATAATTATTGCCGCTGATGTTAGACATTGGATCAACCCAGCGCTCATAACGTGCACGAGAGTCTGAATCAAGTTGAAGTTTACGTCCGGTGCGAGCAATACAAGTAGGGGTAAATAAAGCACATTCAAGCAGAACATTAGTTGTTTCTTCATAACTGCCTTTGTTTAGTCCTCCCATAATACCACCCAAACATTGTACTCCTTCATCATCGCAAATACCGAGAGATTGATTATCAAGAGTATATGTTTTTTCATTTAATGCGAGAAATTCTTCATTTGGATGAGCCATGCGAACAGTAATATTGCCGGTTAATTTATATGCATCAAAAACATGCAACGGACGAGATAAATCATAGTTGATATAGTTAGTAATATCTACCAGTGCAGAAATTGGACGCAGCCCGATTGCAGACAATCTGTCTTTCATCCATTTTGGTGTTTCAGCTTTATTGTTGACACCTTTGATATAACGAGCAGTGTAAACAGGGCAAGCCTCAGGACAACTAACAGAAACTTTAATAGGACTTCTAAATGTTCCTTGCACAGGAGAAATATTTAAAGGTTTCAGAGTGCCAAGACCGGCATCAGCAAGATCTCGAGCAATTCCGCGTACGCCCAAACATTCGGCACGGTTAGGCGTAATAGAAACCTCAATCACCGGATCAATGGAAAGTACTTCAGCTGCAGGTTTGCCAATAGCTGTATTTGATGGTAATTCAATAATACCGCTATGGTCATCACCAACCATTAATTCTTTTTCAGAACACATCATGCCCATACTTTCCACACCGCGGATTTTAGCTACTTTTAAGCGTTCGCCATAACACGGAATAAGTGCACCGGTTGGAGCATAAATACCAACTAATCCTTCATGTACATTTGGCGCTCCGCAAACAACTTGCAGTACTTCTTTGCCGGTGTTCACTGATAAAACATGAAGATGATCTGAATCCGGATGCATTTCAACTTTTTCAATGCGAGCCGTATTAAATCCTTCAAGAGCGGCTGCCGGATTAATAACTTCTTCAACTTCCAAACCGATACGAGTTAAAGTTTCGGCAATCGTATCAATATTTGCGTTGGTTTCTAAATGTTCTTTTAACCAAGATAATGTAAATTTCATCGTGCTAACCCTCCGTTATCGCTTAAACCATTTGTCATAGCAGAAAAATCAAGCGGGGTAAATCCATAATTTTTGATCCATCTAACATCTGATTCAAAGAAAGTTCTTAAATCAGGAATACCATATTTAAGCATTGCCAAGCGGTCAACACCCAAACCAAAAGCAAAACCTTGATATTCATCCGGATCAACACCACCAGCGCGTAAAACATTAGGATGCACCATACCGCAACCTAAAACTTCAAGCCAATCATTTCCGACACCGATTTTTAATTCTTCTTTGGTTTTTAAACAGCCGACATCCAGTTCTGCCGATGGTTCAGTAAACGGGAAATAAGAAGGGCGATATCTGACCGGTAAGTCATCAACTTCAAAAAAGGCTTTTATAAAATCATATAAACAACCTTTAAGATCAGCCATTGTTGTCTTTTTATCAATAACCAAACCTTCTAACTGATGAAACATCGGAGTATGTGTAGCATCATAATCAGCACGATAAGTACGACCTGGAGCAATTATACGAATAGGAGGTTGCTTCTTTTCCATTGTCCTAATTTGCACACCGGAAGTCTGTGTACGTACCACATAAGCATTATCCACATCAAAATCTTTGTTAACATCACTATTAACATAAAAAGTAGCTTGCATTTGCCTTGCAGGGTGATTAGGCGGCATATTGAGTGCATTAAAGTTATGAAATTGATCTTCAATATCCGGACCTTCTGCCACTTCAAAACCCATTTCAGCAAAAATGGCCACTATTTCCTCATAAATTTTAGAAATCGGATGAATACGACCTTGAACTTCGGGTCGGCAAGGAAGAGTTACATCAATAACCTCCTTTTTTAATTTTTCATTTAACAGTTTTTCTTCCAATTCCTTTTTTTTATCAGCAATTTGTTGCTCTAACTCGGCTTTTATTACATTAATTTTTTTACCGAATTCAACTCTTTCTTCTAAAGGCATAGCACCAAGAGTTTTTAATAACTCCGTAACACGTCCTTTTTTACCCAGAGCAGAAACGCGCACATCATCAAGCATTTTAGCATCTTGAGCTACTTTTATTTGCGCTTCGATTTCATTTTTTATAACTTCAATATCACTCATATTATCACCTTAACTATAATTATTAAATTCTCTTCCTCTGCCACAAGTTGGTCTTTAAATATAAAAGAGCCATCTTGGCTAACCAAGACGACTCTTTATATTTGATATAATTTATACTAAAAACTTATTTAGCAAGAGCCGCTTTGGCAGTTTCTACTAACTTAGCAAAAGCTTGGGGCTCTTTAAAAGCAATATCAGCAAGGACTTTACGGTCAAGCTCGACACCTGCTTTGGCGAGCCCGCTGATAAATCGAGAATAAGTCATATCATTTAAGCGAGTTGCAGCATTAATACGCTGAATCCATAATGCACGGAAACTTCTCTTCTTTGCTTTTCTATCACGGTAAGCATACTGCAAACCTTTTTCAACTTTTTCAACAGCTACCCTGAAAACGTTCTTATTACGTCCTCTGTAGCCTTTCGCCATATCCAAAACTTTTTTATGGCGAGCATGTGCTGTAACACCTCTTTTAACACGAGACATCTAAATATCCTCCTACTACAAATAAGGTAAAAACTTTTTAACAATCTGAACATCAACTTCTGAAACCAAAGTTGTGCCACGAGCTTGTCTTTTCATTTTTTGGCTTTTGCAGAAGAGGCAGTGTCTCTTTTTCGCAAAATTTCTTTTCAATTTGCCGGTACCGGTAACGCTGAAGCGTTTCTTTGCCGAGCTTTTAGTTTTTAATTTAGGCATTTCAATCCCTTTCAATAAAATAAGTTGGATTTATTAACAACAAGGCATGCCATTTAGCCCTAATTGTTATTCTTTAATAGTTATACATATAAAATCTAAAATGTAAAGCATTTTTTAATTAAAAATTTAAGAAATTATATTCAACATTTTGATGTAAATTTAATATGATAGACAATCACAAAAAATATTCATATAATACCAAATAAATTGTAATGACTTACTAAAGTATTGAAAATTAAGAGGGAAATAATGATTTATAATACGGGAATTGAAGCGATAATTAGCGGTTTATCAGCTGTTATACTGGCTCAATTATCAAAATTATTTACTTTTTACATTAAGAACAAAGAAATAAATTTTGAATATTTATCAACTACAGGCGGCATGCCCAGTTCACACAGTGCTGGAGTTTGTGCCTTAACAACTTCGGTAGGGTTAATAGCAGGATTTGATTCTTTAATATTTGCCGTAAGTATCGGATATGCAATTGTTGTGATGCACGATGCTGCAGTGGTAAG
>JAGCRL010000032.1 GCA_017964705.1 Alphaproteobacteria bacterium | reverse complement strand
TGTTTATACTTTTACAAAGCCATTCTTAATAAAAAAAGCCATTTGCCGTCTGTAGAAAACATTTCTTTAAATGCCTTGCCTATTGTTGCAGAAGATGTTGTTGTACAAAAAAATTATATTGGACATGCTGAAGCAATCAATCAGGTACAAATTATTCCATATATTACCGGTTATCTTAATAATATCGTTGTTAAGCCCGGACAATATGTAAAAAAAGACGATTTATTACTTACAATAGATGATTCTGAGTATAAGGCAAAACAAATTGCTGCTGAAGCTTCTGTTTTACAAGCTTTAGCGGCATATGATTATAATCAAAACTACTATAATCGTGTACAAAAAACAGGTGGCCATGCTTTTTCTGAGATAGAAGTTAATAATGCTAAAAATAATTTTTTACAGGCACAAGCTTCATTAAAAAGTGCCCAAGCAAATAAAAAATTAGCAGATATAGACCTTAATTATACTCAAATTAAAGCGCCTATTTCCGGGCTGGTAGGAAATTTTAATTTAAGTTGCGGAGATTATGTAACACCGTCCGGTTCTATTCTTCTTAATATTATACAAACCAATCCTATTCGGGTTGTTTTTTCTATAACGGATAAAGAGTATTTGAACATGAAAAAAGACCCCACTCTTTTTAAAGACAGTGTTATTAAATTAACTCTTGCCAATGGACAACCTTTCTTACACAAAGGCTATTTTAAGTATATTAATAACCAACTGGAATCAACAACAAATTCTTTGGCAGTTTATGCATATTTTGATAACAAGGATAATGAGCTGCTTCCGAATTCATATGTTACTGTTAATATCTATAAAACTTTTAAAAACGTTGTTTTATTAGATAAAAACTTAGTTCAAATTACCGCTGACGGATGCTTTTTAACAATCGGCCAGCAAAATCATATAAAGAAAGTTCCTATTCAAATTCTTTCGGAAAAAGATAACAAATTTGTTATCAAAAACACTTTTCAAACAGGTGATTTGCTTGTTTTAGATGATGTGAAAACAATAAAAGAAAACGCGTCTGTTCATTTTAAAATTCAAAAATCATAAATAGCGGAGAGAAAAATGTTTTCTAAATTTTTTATTGATAGACCTCGTTTTGCAATGGTTATTTCCATTATACTTATTATTTTAGGTTTGTTATCAATTAAAGTTTTACCTGTTTCTCAATTTCCTGATATCACTCCACCGCAAGTTGTTGTTAAAACGAACTATCTTGGTGCTAATTCAGAAGTTTTGGCCGATACGGTTGCCATTCCGATAGAAAATCAAATGAATGGTATTGAGGACATGCTTTACATGTCTTCTGTTTCTGACGACAACGGCTCTTATACATTAACCGTTACTTTTGATATAGGATCTGACGCTGATATTGCTCAAGTTAAGATACAAAATAGACTTCAGCAAGTTAACAGTGAACTTCCTGAAAATGTTATCCAGAATGGTATTGACGTATCAACAGAGACATCTAATATTTTGGGTTTTATTGTTCTGCGCTCACCAAACAAGACTTATAACGATTTATATTTGAGCAATTTTGCCTATACAAATGTAAAAAATCCTCTTTCCAGGCTTGAAGGAATTGGTAATGTTCAAATTTTCGGCCCTCAATACAGTATGCGTATTTGGCTTAATATCGATAAACTTACTGCACTCGGGCTTAATAGTTCTGATGTTATTACTGCTGTTAAAAATCAAAATGTACAAGCTGCCGTCGGGAGCATAGGTGCCGCGCCCAGTTCTATTGATACAAATTTGGTGTTAAATTTGACAGCTAAGGGATTATTAAACAGTGTAGAAGATTTTTCAAAAATTATTGTTGCGACTGATACTTTAGGTGGAACCGTATACTTAAAGGATGTCGCCAGAATAGAACTCGGACAAGATAATTACGGTATTGCTTCTAAATATAATAATGAGCCGGCGGTTATTATAGCCCTTAGCCAAACTCCTAATACAAATGCTCTTAAAACAATGCAAAATGTTCATCAAGAAATTTTGGATCTTTCCAAAAGCTTTCCGGATGATATTATTGCTGATATTGCTTATGATTCCACGGATTATGTTCGTTCATCCATAGATGCTATCATTGAAACACTTTTTATTACTTTTGGTTTGGTTGTTTTAGTTACATATACCTTTTTGCAAAAAATTAGAGCAACTCTTATTCCTTTGATAACCATACCTGTTTCTCTTATTGCCACTTTTATTGTTATTTATCTATTAGGATTTGACATTAATATTTTAACTTTATTTGCAATGATCTTGGTTATCGGATTAGTAGTTGATGATGCCATTATTGTGGTAGAACGTGTTCAATACCTTATGCAACATGAAAACCTATCGGCTTATGATGCCTCTATTAAAGCAATGCAACAAATAGGGAGTGCTATTATTGCAACAACTTTTGTTCTTTTAGCTATTTTTGTTCCTGTAGGGTTAATGGCTGGAATTACCGGTCGAATTTATCAGCAATTTTCTGTTGCCATAGTTACGTCTATTATCTTTTCCGCTTTTAATGCTTTAACTTTAAGTCCTTCTTTATGTGCTATTTTTTTAAACAAAAAAACAAACTCGCTTCAAAATTTTTCTTTTTTTAATTATTTCAATTCTTTACTTGATAAATTTCGCCAACTTTATATTGAAGTTGTGGCTTTTTTTGCACAGCACCTTTTTTATACTGTTGGAGTTATTCTTGGTGTTATTCTAATTATTGCTTTTTATTTTAGGTTAACTCCTACATCTTTTATTCCTGATGAAGATCAGGGTATTATTTTTTCAGATATTCAGTTAGATAGCACTTCAAGTATAAACAGTACTAATCTTGCTTTAAGAAACATGAGTAAAAAAGCACTTCAACTAGATGGTGTTAAATACGTTATTACTATTGCTGGATATAGCTTATTGGGCGGTGGTGGAGAAAATGTTGCTTTGGGTGTTATCGGTCTTGAAAATTGGAAGAAACGAACATCAGAAAAACAATCTCTTGATGCTATAACTCAGACTTTATCTTCTGACTTTTCCGATGTCAAAAACATTAAGTATAACTTTTTTTCTCCTCCATCTGTGCCGGGTATAGGACAAAGTAATGGATTATCTTTGGAACTTGTTGCAACAAACCCCTCCTTAACACCGTTAGAATTAGAAGCTGCTCTACAAAAATATTTGCAAACCTTAAATCAAGACAAGGATATTGCTTATGCTTTTAGTACTTTTAGGGCGGATACTCCTCATATTTATCTTAATATAGATAGAACAAAGCTTTTGTCTTATCAAATTTCTGTTGCTGATATTTTTTCGACCCTGCAAAGCAACTTAGGGGCGACCTATATTAATAACATTACTTTAGAAGGACAAGTTAATCGAGTTATTTTACAGGCAGATTTTAATTATCGTAAAAGCATAGAAGACATTAAAAATCTTTATGTAAAAACAAAACAGGGTAATTTAATAAAAATTGATAGTTTTGCTGATATTTCTACCAAAATTTTACCTAAAGTAATTTATAGGTATAATTTGTATACTTCTGCCGGTATTACAGCTCAATCCAGTGAAAATATAAGCAGTGGGCAAGCTATGGATAAATTATCACAAATTGCTCATCAAGTTCTTCCTAAAGGTTTTGATATAAAATGGACCGGGCTTTCTTTGCAAGAAGCCCAAACAAAAGGACTCGTCGGCTTTTTAATTTCTTTGGCTACTGTTTTTTGCTATTTATTTTTGGTCGCTCAATATGAAAGTTGGATGCTTGCTTTCTCGGTTATGTTTTCAACAATCTTTGCCATTTTAGGTGCTTTTATCGGATTACATTTATTTGGATTATCTTTAAGTATTTATGCTCAATTAGGATTAGTCTTACTTATTGGTTTGGCTGCTAAAAATGCTATTTTAATTGTGGAATTTACTAAAGATTATCGAGAACAAGGATACAGTATCTTGGAGGCATCAAAAAAAGGAGCCTCTGAACGGTTTCGCGCCGTTTTAATGACGGCAATGACTTTTATTTTAGGTGTTTTTCCGATGGTTATTGCTGTTGGCCCCGGAGCTAATTCACAAATATCGATTGGTGTTACTGTTTTTTCCGGAATGATTGCGGCAACTTTTATCGGTATTATTTTTGTTCCAGCCCTGTTTGCTTTGTTTGAAAGCATTAAGGAATATTTTTTTCCAAACCAAATAGTTAAAAAGAAGGGAAACATTGCATGAACAGGTTATTTTTCATAGTTATCCTGCTTCTTTTAGCATCTTGTCAAAGCAATCAAGATGATTCTTATTCTTCTTTTATTTCTGACAAAGATGTTCAACACACTTTGCAGCTTACACCTAATACTGATATTATTCTGCCTGATTGGTTTAATTTATTCCATGACAAAGATTTAAATACACTGCTCACACACATTAATTATCATAATTTGACCATACAACAAGCAAAAGAACGACTTATTCAATCTCGTATACAATTTAATATACAAACAACGCAGAACTTACCTCTGTTTGATGCTTCTGGAGAATATAATTATAACAAAACTCATCGGCAAAATTCTTATGCTACAGATATAGATCTTTTTAAAATAGGATTTGATGCCTCTTGGGAAATTGATTTATGGGGAAAAAGAAAATATTTGAGTGATCAATATTTTGAATTGATGAAAAAAGCACAATATACTTTATTAAATGTTCAAGCTACAATCTCTGCTGAAATAATATCTAATTATATCTCTTTAAGAGAAGCTCAAGAACTCAGACGCATTGCTACTATAAATCTGCAGTTACAAAAAGAAATTCAGCAAATTGTTAAGGATAAATATCAAGCGGGTATTGCAGATGAATTATCTCTTGCACAGGCCCAATTTACTATAGAACAGACAAAAGCCATTATTCCTCCTCTTGAAGCAAATATTGAAAGTTATAAAAATTCAATAGCATTACTGCTTGGTGTTTTACCACAAGATTTACCCGTTAACCTTGATAAATATAAAGAAAATATTGTCGGAAAAACTTTTAAATACAGTGTTAAAGACCTGTATAATTTACCTCTTGACGTTATTAGAACAAGACCTGATATAATGGCATCAGAAGCAGCTATAAAATCTCAAGATGCAGAAATAAATCTTGCCATTACAAATCTTTATCCTTCAATTAACTTGTCTGCATCTTTTGGCTATATTGCTCCTAAAATTAATTCTCTAATTAGTTCGCAACATCAAAATTATGGTTACACACCAGGAATCACTACACCTATTTGGCATTGGAAACAATTAATTAATAATGTAAAATTACAAAAACATATTAAAGAAGAATATCTTTTAAATTATAATGAGGCTTTATTAACCGCGCTTATGGAATTAAAAAATAATATTACCGCCGTTAAAATTGCTTATGAAACTAATTCATATCAAAAAAGTGCGCAAACTAAAATGAAAACAATTATGGACCTTTCTCGTAAAAAATATGAAAATGGTTTAATTGAATTTACTGATATTGCTACTGCAGAACAAAATCTTTTATCTTCACAAACAAATGTAATCAAAAGCAATGCAGAAATACTACAAGCTATCACTGCTTTTTATAAGTCAACCGGTGGCGGTTTTAATTTTAGAAATAAATAATTTTATTTGGGATATGTATTATCAAACGGAACATCTTGATTTACACTTTGTGGTTTATAAATAAATAAATTACTGGCTTCAGGTATATCTGTTGTTCTTTCTACATATCCTTTTTTCAGCATGCAATTTTGATACTTTTTAGGACTTGATTTTGTATCATCACGCACAGAATTTACCATTATCGGAACAGCCCCCGGATAAGGAACAAAACTGGCCCAAATACCATGTTCTTTATGCCACTTTACAACAGTGTTATATCTTTGTTCTTCTGTATAAAACCAACTTCTGAAGCTAGGCAAAAATTTGAATGCTTCAGCTTCCCTCATACATTCCGAGTGATCTCTAGCAAATTTTACTCCGCCAGTATTATATCTGTCCCAATGAAAAACCACTTGACCTTTTGGTGTTCCAGAACAAGAAGCTATTTGTAAAAACATAAGTATTAAAAGCACCTTTTTCATTTTAGAAATCCAAATTCGTATAGTTTACAGAAGGACTAATTCCTTTAATATTATCTTTCAAAATATCTTTAAAGCTCGGTCTAGATTTTACTTTGGCGTACCATAATTTTGCATTTTTATATTCACCCCAAGAAATATCTCCCAAATAATCAATCACAGAAAGATGCGCCGCAACTGTTAAATCTGCAAGACTTAATGTATTGCCTGCAATGTAATTGTTTTTATCTGCTAAATAATCTATGTATTCCATATGAAATTTTAGGTTATTCAGTCCTGCCTTTAAAATTTTAGAATTTGGAGCCTGTTTTAGTTGAAATCTTTTTATAATTTTTTCAGTTATAATATACTTATACACTTCATTGTAAAATTTTATATCAAACCAGTCCATAATTCTGCGTATTTCTGCTCTTTCTTTTAAATCTTCTGGCATAAGTTTGTATTGAGGATTACTTTCTTCTAGATACTCTGTAATTGCATAATTTCCAGAAATAACATTACCATCAAAAACTAATACAGGTAGTTCCCCAGAAGGACTGATTTTTCTTACTTCTGCAGAAACATTCCACGGCTCCTCTTCTTTTAATACAAAAAGCATCTTTTTTTCTGCCATAATCAATCGTATTTTACGTGATTGCGGTGATATACTATGATGAATTAATAAAACCATTATTTTCCTCTTTAAATAACTTTATTGATGCTATACTGTTATTTTCTTTTTTTCAACTCTTTGTTTCTGTTTGTTCATCCTCCGGCTTTACATATTTAGGAGGAACAATTCCTCTGGTGTTTTCTCTGTATATTTCCAAAAGCTCTTCAAAAGCTTCTATTTGTTGCTTTTTATACTCTTCACTTTTTAATATTTTTTCTAATTCTTTGATTTTTTTATTATGCATTACATTAGGATCTACTCTTATAAACATAGGCATCTTCCACACGGCCTCTTGACTAATAGATACATAGTCCTTTATTCCTGTCTTGTATAGCTCAATAGCACCTGGATAATAGCTTGCTACAATATAATCAGTCTGCCCTGTTAATAATTCCTCAAAGGCTTTTGAAAAACTTTCAACTTCTTTAATTCCATATTCTTCAAACTCTTTCTTAATAAAATTTGATACTTTATCTGTAGCCGGATGAATGCCTTTGTATTTTTTCAAATCGCTCTTTTTTTCTATTTCTACTGAGTTTTGCAAAGATGTAAACACATGTATCTCATTTACAAAAAACGCCGGAAAAATATATTTATTTTTTGAGTAAGGTGTTTCCTGATAATATACTCCAAAATGAGCGTTTATTTTGTTTTTATGTTCATTCCTTTCAAAATTTTGAACTATTTTATCATAAGTTTCTGCATTATAGACTAGAGAAATATCTATTCCCTTATTCCTTAGCGTTTCATTAAAAATTTTACTAAAAACGGATCCCTGCTTTTGGGAAGAAATAGGAAAATTATCTGCATCAGCAATTGCATAAATCTTTAAATCTATTTTTGCTCTGTTATCAATCTTAGAGTATTTAGGAATGTTATATCCTAACTCTTCCCGACCAAAAAGTTCTATTGTTTGTGCATAGACTCCTGTTATTCCCAAAGCAATCAGCAGTGTTATTAATAAACCCCTCATTCTAAATACCCCCTAAAAAATAATCTTTGCTATTTAATAATAAATGTTATTGTATTAAAAAATAATTTATCTATTATCTTTTTTATGATGTATTATAGTATAACTTAAAAGGTTTTAATGTGAGTAAAGATTTTAATTTAATCTACAACCAATTATTTCTTAAGCGTAATTTTCCAAGTCGCGTTTCTGTTTTTATATCCGGAACCGATCATATTGGAACATCTTGGTGTGCTCTTACATTATCCCATGCACTTAATATTGAAAAGCAAAGAGTTTTATTAGT
>JAGCRL010000276.1 GCA_017964705.1 Alphaproteobacteria bacterium | reverse complement strand
TTTTTGTTCTGATCCTTTTGGGAGAAAGCCTGAAGAAATTAAAAAATGGTGTGAAGCTCATGGGGTTGGATTCTTCCGTTTTGAAATTGCAGGACACGGAAGTGATAGTGCACGTTTTGAACAAACCACTATGGACACTTATAAAAGTCAAATATTTGAAATTGTAGAAGAATTGGTTGATGGACCGATTGTTACGGCAGGAGCATCTTTAGGTGGTTGGCTTGCTTTGTTGGCCGGATGTCAATATCCTAAAAAAGTTTTGGGAATAATGGGATTGGCGGCAGCACCGGACTTTTTGAAAACATATTTTGAAAAATTTATGAAGCCGGAACATAAAAAAATTATGGATCAATATGGTAAAATTGAATTTCCTACAAATGATTTTACTTATACAATTACAAAGCAAATGATTGAATCTGCACATGATAGTTTGTTATTGGAAAAAGATGAAATTCCTTTTAGGGGAAAAGTCAGACTGTTACAAGGGATGAAAGATGCATCTTTAGAATGGCATACGGTGTTGACTATTGCTCAAAAACTTATAAGCTCTGATGTACAAGTTTGTTTAATGAAAGATTCTAATCATCATTTAAGCAGTGATGATGATATTGAAGCTATTTACCGGATTTTAGATAGTTTTTTGGTATTTTGTAAATAAACGAAAGAGGTTAATGTGTCGTATGATTTAATGTTTCAAAAAGCTATTGAGCTTCAAAATGCCGGTGCTCTTCGCCAAGCAGAAGATATCTATCAAAAAATTCTGCAAGTTATGCCGGAAAATTCCGATGTGTGGAACTTATTAGGACTTATTGCTCAAAGTAAAGGGGAACTTTTGCGTGCTACGGATTGTTTTTTGGCAGCCATTAAATATGCACCGACTTCTTTTTATGCCCATTTTTTTAATTTAGGATTATGTTATAAATCATTGAATAAACCTAAAGAAGCTATAGATGCATTGCAACGATGTATCGACTTAAAGAAAGATTTTAAAGAGGGATGGAATCTGTTGGGAATTTTGTTTGCGGAAAATAATGATTTAACAGAAGCGGCAAAATGTTTTTGTAAGGCTTTGGATATTGATGCTCAATATGAAACAGCCAGAGCAAATTTATGCTATTATACCAAAGATTTAGATACGCTTATTCAATTAGCGGAAAATCAGCCGGATGATTTTGAAGTGCAACTTAAAGCGGCACTTTTAAGCGAAGATCCGGAAATTAAAGAAAAGTTTGGGGTTAGAGCTGTATCATTGGAGCCGGACAGATTAGAAGGATTACTCTTTTTAGCT
Organism: Alphaproteobacteria bacterium; assembly: GCA_017964705.1. Taxonomy (GTDB): domain Bacteria; phylum Pseudomonadota; class Alphaproteobacteria; order RF32; family CAG-239; genus CAG-267. The sequence goes on along the minus strand of JAGCRL010000276.1, from coordinate 1,543 downwards.
AATTTATATAAAAATTCCGAGCGGTTTTCCGAAGCTTTGAAATTATATTATAAGGTATTGAATTTGGATGAAAATAATTTGGAGGCCATCTTGTCTGTGGCAGATATCCAATTAGCTTTAAAAGATGAAGCAACTGCTGAAGCTTATTATCTTAAAAGTTTTAATATATCGCGGAATGTTGCCGGAGCACATATTAATTACGGAACACTGCTCTATCAACAAAAAAGATTTGCCGAAGCGTTGGAAGAATATCGATCGGCGGTTCTATTAGCACCGGAAAAACCTGAAATAAGTTATAATTTGGCATTGATTTTGAAAGAAACAGGAGATGTTGAGGAAGCGTTGGGTTTGATGTTTAATGCACACTTAAAAGCCCCTGATAATGAAATTTTTGCAATTAATATTATGGAAACTTTATCGCTTCTTTTTCAATCTAACCCTGAAACAGCTTTGAAAATTGCACAAAATTGGCAAAAAATTGCTCCGGATAATGTTTTTTCTAAACGGATATTAAATTCTTTTTGCGGAGTAATTGATGAAAAAGATAATGCTCTTTATGCAAAAAAACTGTTTAATCAGTTTGCTGAAAGTTATGATACTACAATTCAAAAACTTAATCCGCAAATTATTCAAAAGTTCAAAGAGCTTAATCCTTCTCTTGAAGGGCGTATTTTGGATTTGGGATGTGGAACAGGTTTAGCGGCGGTTTCCTTAAAGAATCCAAAAAATATCTTTGATGGGGTTGATGTATCTGAAAATATGTTACAAATTGCACGGACGAAACAAGTATATGAAAATTTGTATCATACAGATATCGAATCTTTTCTAAAAGATTATGATACGGCTTCTTATAATAAAGTTTTGGCATTTGATGTATTTTGTTATTGTGGGGATTTGGAAAATATTCTGAAATTTGTTCGGCAAACCGAAATTTGGTTTTCTGTTGAAGCCGGCGAAGAGAATCGCGCACAAGATTTTTATCCGGCACCTAACGGACGCTATAAACATAAAAAATCATATGTAGAGAGATTATTAAAACAGCTTAATTTTGAAAATATTAAGATGTTTGATTTGATTTTGCGAGAGGAAAACGGGCAAGATGTTGCCGGCTTTCTATTTGGCGCTATAAAACACTAACCTGTTGTTTTTATGATGTAAAAAATATTTTTCACAAAATTGTGAACAAAATTAAAAAGGTATTGTGCGAATCATTTTGAGGCTTTAGCTTTTAAATGGTTTGTTAAGTTTATTATATACATATGTCGTAGAATCTATTATGGATTAAAAAGATATTTCAAATTTATTTCGCGGATATTTATGCTTTGTGTCTTTTGTTAGCATGAATAAAGTGAGAGCGTTTTAATGATGTAAGTGGTGAGCTTTTTTTAGGCCAAAAGTTCTACCCAACACAAAACGACAATCTCACAGATTGCCCGATGTTTTGTGAATATTATTAGAAAACCTTTCTCCGGAGAAATTGCGCAATTTTTAAGAGCGCCTATTAACAATATGTCCCTGCTGAGTTACTATGGCGCTCGACTTT
>JAGCRL010000275.1 GCA_017964705.1 Alphaproteobacteria bacterium | reverse complement strand
TCATATCATCAATTTTTTTAGGTAATGTTTGTTTGATTGTTTGCATCATAGATGCTATTTGCTCATCTTTTGACATCACTTCTTCTACCGATACATCATCTGTGGCTTCAACAGCCACTTCATCTGTTTCCAAGGCTTTTTTTAAGCTTTCCTCTTCTGCTACAGAAAGTTCCACATTTGCAGGAGTGATTTTTTCTGCATCTACATCATCTGGTAAAACATCTTCTAAGGTTAGTTTTTGCGGAATATCATCTTCCGCTGTTTTTTGTTTATCTGTATCTAAATCTACGTCAATATCTTTTTCAAAATCACTTATGTCAAATTCAGCCATTTCTTTTAAGGCCGGAGGAATATCTGTTAACGAAACATCTGTTTTAGTAGCAACAACTTTATCTGCTTCTTTTTTTACTTCTTCAGTTTTTGTTCCGTTAAAACCATCTGCATCTATAACTGTTGCCCGGAAGTTTTCAAACTGATAGCTCAAATATTCATCTTTGCTTATTTGACCATCTTTATTTTCATCCATTTTGGTGAATTCTTTTACAAACATGTCTTTCATAGCATCTAATTGTTGATTAGCCGTTAGAGCTTCAACTGACTGTGCCACAAATAAAGAACAAGAAATTAACAGCAGATATTTTTTCATAGTCGACGTCCTATAATAATGATTTTAAAGTGTTTTTAGCACATTTTTCTTAAATTTTATTTAATGAGGGAAAAATTGTTTGCACCATCAAAACAAGTTACTTGTGTTGTTAATTTTTTGTATGCTTTGATATATTCTTCAAAACCATTGGCACGTTCAAAAATTAAACTTTCCGGCACATAGCGATTGATTTTTTGTGCACGAATTTTTGAACGTTTTATGGCCAACGAGGTATCACAAATTATAAAATCGACTGATGTTTTATACCCTCGCTTGGGAAGATTTTTGAACATTTCCAGATGAGCCGGATTGGTGCCGCTGTGTTCAAACATGATATTAAAATGATGGTTGATAGCGCGGCGTAAAATTTCATATCCGATAATTCTTGCCGGCATTTCATATTTTTTATAGGCCTCTTCTGCACCTTTTTCTTTTAGTAACCGCTTATATCCTGATAAACTGCTCATTATTTTATCAAAGCTTAAAAGAAGAAAATTATAAGGTAAATGCGATTTACAAAATGTACTTTTTCCTGCACCGGGAATCCCTGATATTTGGCGCAATTCAGGTTTTTCAACAGACATTAAGTTTTTTAACGATTGGGCAATAATTTTCTCACTTTCTGCTGTTTTGATAGTTTTATAATCAGCAGTTATCAATTGCGACAATGATGGCATAAGAGTTTTTAACATGTTTCTTTAAATAGCCTCCTTCTCTACTGGTGCTATCTCTTTATACACGCGATAAGCTTCTTTTGCCATCATCAGTTCTTCATTGGTTGGTATTACCAAAACTTTTATTTGGCTTTGAGCCGAGCTGATTGTAGTGGGAGCAGGATACACATTATTTGCACTGTTATCTAATTCCACGCCTAAATATTTTAATTTATCACAGATTTTTTGCCTGATTTTAGAACCTTTTTCGCCGATACCACCAGTAAAGATTAAGGCATCTAACCCGCCTAAAAAGGCAATACAGGAACCGATTGTTTTTAATATGCTGTATACATATGAATTGAGAGCAAAGATACATTGCTCATTACCTTTTTCAGCCTCGTTTAGAATATCTCTCATGTCGGAATATCCTCCGCTTAAAGCATATAGGCCGCTTTCTTTATTGAGCAAAGCACTTACTTCATCAACTGTTTTATTTTGGGTTTTCATAATATAAAGAGGAATATATGGATCAATATCACCTGGACGAGTTGACATGATTATGCCTGACATAGGGGTATAACCCATTGAGGTATAAACACTTTTGCCGTCTTTAACTGCAGTAACAGATGCTCCTCCACCAAGATGGCAACAAATAAACCGACCTTTATAACCTAAATATTCTGCAGCTTGATTTGTTACATATTGATGCGACGGACCGTGAAAACCATAGCTGCGGATTTTTTCTTTTTCTCTGTATTCTTCGGGTAAGGCATAAACATGGCCGGCTTTACTGATGCTTTGATGGAAAGCTGTATCAAAAACCGCAACTTGTAACACACTCGGAACAAGCTCTTGCATGGCTTTGATGCCTTTTTCTATGGCCGGACCATGCAACGGAATTAATGGTATGCTTTCATATAATTGTTGCATTACATCGGCATCTATTGCAGCGGCACTATCATATTTTCCACCGTATCCCATACGATGGGCTACAGCTGTCAGTTCTGAAGCATCGTTAAGGTGTTTTTGCGTTAAATAATTTAAGATTGCTTTAATAGCCGCTTTGTGAGTTTCTATCGGCAACTCGGTTGAAAACGTGTTATTATTTATAATAATCTTAGAATTATCTAAACCTATGCGCTCTACTACCCCACCGGTAATAATTTCACTCTTATCTTTATCCATATAGTATAATTGAAATTTGATAGAGGTTGAGCCTGCATTTAATACCAGAATTTTTTCCATTTTATTTTATACCTTATAAATTTTAATTCGGTTGTTTATAACATATTTTTCGGCTTTTGGCAACAAAAAGATTTTATGCTTTGGGGTAAGTCCTTTTTTTTGCCTTGAAAATACTAAAAACATCGGATATAACAGCTTTATATATTTTCCGAATGTGAGGTAAAATGAAAGAAGCAAGCAGAATACAAGCTGTTATTGAAGTTTTAGAAGAAGTATTATGCG
>JAGCRL010000274.1 GCA_017964705.1 Alphaproteobacteria bacterium | reverse complement strand
TGCAAAAAAGCATTAGTAGAAACTAATGGTAATATGGAAGATGCAATTGACTGGTTACGTAAAAAAGGCTTGGCCTCTGCTGCTAAAAAAGCGAGTCGTATCGCTGCAGAAGGATTGGTTTCTGTATTTGTAGAAGGCAACGCAGGTGCTGTTGTTGAAGTAAATTCAGAAACAGACTTTGTTGCAAAAAATGACATTTTCCAAGATTATGTAGAAAATTCTGCCAAAGCTGCATTAGCCGTTAAGGGTGATGTTGAAGCTTTGAAATCTTTTGTTTGCCCGGTAACAGGCAAAGAAATGGGAACAATCTTAACAGATATGATTGCCAAAATTGGCGAAAATATGAATTTACGTCGTTCTGCCTATTTAAGTGCAAATAACGGTATTGTATGTTCATACATTCACAATGCAGTTCGCCCGAATGTTGGTAAAATTGGTGTATTAGTTGCTTTAGAAGGCAATACAGATAAAGCCAAAATGCAAGAATTAGGCAAGCATATAGCCATGCATATTGCGGCCACAAATCCGATTGCACAAACAATTGCAGAAGTTCCGGCAGAAGCTGTTGCTCGTGAAAAAGCAATTTTCTCAGAGCAAGCATTAGCATCAGGAAAACCGGCTAATATTGTTGAAAAAATGGTAGAAGGCCGTATTCGTAAATATTATGAAGAAGTTGTTCTTGAAGAACAAGCATATATTATGGATCCTGATAAAAAAGTTAAAGCAGTTGTTGAAGACTTCGCTAAAGAAAACGGAGCAGATGTAAAACTGAATGGTTTTGTTTGCTTTAAGCTTGGTGAAGGTTTGCAAAAACGTGAAGAAGACTTTGCTTCCGAAGTTGCTGCCCAATTAGGCAAATCTGCATAACATATACAGATATTAAATACGAGAACAGCCTCTACCTTGAAAAGGTGGAGGCTGTTTTTGTCGCGAGCTACTGTTTGTCGGTGGTGTTATGGAAGGATACATAGGCCTTACGGAGCGCCTTTCTCTTGTTTCTTCCGAAGTGCTCTACCACTTTCTCAAATTTGTAGGGTGGTAGAGCATAACAGAGCACTTTCCATGCCCTTGTCTCCATGGATTGGAGATCTCGATGAAGAGTCTGACCATATACTATGTAGGTCAACTCTGTTCCGTTCACATTGCATCTGATAATGCCTTTAATAAGAGATGGGTCTTTTCTCAAGGCTTCATCTAATGCATCGTAGTTTATACTTGTTGCCTTGAGCAACATAGAGGTCTCTTCATTTCCACCAGACAAACTGGTTCTTAAAAAATCTTTAGCCATAACCATAATAAAAATTTATAAATAATAAAACTATTGACATAAAAATACCATATTTGTCCACTCATGTCAACATATTTTTTTATATAAATGTTTTGACAAGATTTGCCGGTTATTGACAATAAAAAAAAATATGTTACATATAAGCAAGAAATGCAAATTAAAGGAGATAATAGATGTCTAAGAACGTGTTAGGAGCTATTTGTATAGCAGCATTAGTTGCTGGATGTGCAGACAATATTAATTCGGACCACTATAGCACAAGTTCTGTCGGAAGAGTTTCAACTGTTGCCCAATGTACAGTTTTGAGTGTTCGCCAAGTTAGTGTAGACAGCGGTGACACAAGTGCCGGAACACTATTAGGTGGTGTTGCTGGCGGTGTAGCCGGTTCAACAATCGGTCATGGCAGAAGTTCTCATGCATTAGGTGCAATCGGTGGTGCTTTGTTAGGAGGCTTACTTGGCAGTGCTACTCAAAAAGGATTAAGCCACCAAACAGGTTTTGAATATATCGTTAAATTAGATAACGGACAAGCTATCAGTATTACACAAGGAGCTTCACAACCATTGATGGTTGGTCAACGTTGTTTGGTTTTATATGGCAATCCTGCCCGTATAATTGCGCAATAAAATCAAAACAAAATAGTCATATAAATATACCGAAGATCCAAATAATCTCCGGTATATTTTTTTGCGCTTTAATAAACAACAAAAGCAAATCTAGCTATTTTTTATGTCCGATAAAAGTTCTTCAACAAATTTAGGTAAGGTAGTTCCCGCTTTTCCCATAATATGTTTGTCAAAATAAAAATTATTTGATGTGGCTTCCAGGTTCAATTCAACAGTATCTGCACCATAATATTTTGCAGTTTGTACAAAGCTGGCAGCCGGAAAAACAACACCTGAAGTTCCTACAGATACAAATAAATCCGAAGTCCGTAAAAGATCTTCAACTTTATCCATATACAAAAGATTCTCACCAAAAAAGACAATATTAGGTTTCATCATTCCTTGCACCTGACAATTTTCACAGATGGTTTCAGAACTAACATCACCCCATGTTTCAAGCACATGCCTGCAATTCATACAGACAGCTTGATTAATTTGCCCATGAATATGATAAATATTTTTGCTACCGGCTTTTTCATGCAAGGTATCCACATTTTGCGTAACAATGTTAATTTCTGCAGGATATTCCTTTTGTAAACGTGTAATTGCCAGATGAGCAGGATTCGGTTTTGCATTCCACAATTCCGGTTTCATATTATTATAAAAATCATGCACATAATCAGGATTCTTATAGTAAGCATCAATAGTTGCAACATCTTCCACGCGATGATTGTTCCAAAGACCATTTTCACTGCGAAAAGTAGCCAGTCCTGATTCTGCTGAAATTCCTGCACCAGTTAAAAACAAAATTTTCCTATATTGATTTTTCATGGGTTTCTCTTAAATAATTTCTTAAACAATTTCATATATATATCAAAATAGATTTTTAGCAATAATTTTTATAATTAGGAGAATAAAATATGTGGTTTAAAGAGCTACTCATCATCATAGTTCTTATATTAGGATTTGCGGCTGCAATATATATTGTATATCAAATGTATTCATTTGTTCGTTGTGGTTGTGGTAAATACGGTCCATTTGTTTCAAGTTATGGTAAACTTAAAAAAGATATATTAGATGAAGCAAGAAGTATATTAAAACAATCTAAAAAAACATTAAAAGTAACAGATTTAGGTTGTGGAAGTGGAGCGTTATTGTTGCCATTAGCAAAAGAATTCCCTCAACATGAATTTATCGGTTGGGAATGGGATATAGTGCCTTTAACAATGGGAAAAATTAAAGCATTCTTTTTAGGAACAAAAAATATAAAGTTTATTAAGCATAACTATATGACTGTCTCACACAAAGATATGGATTTAATTATGTGCTATATTCTAAAAGTAACAGGAGAACCCCTAGGTAAAAAATTAGCAGGAGAAATTAAAGACAGTGCCATAGTTATTTCAGAAATGTTTCCTTTAGGACATTTAGAAGAAATAAAACAAGTACAGTCATCGTTGGGTGGGGTTTCTGAAAAATTTTTCGTATATAAAAAGCCGACAAAGGAACAAACAAAAAAAGAAAGCACTGCAAAAAGTGTAAAAACTCCCAAAAGAAAAACAACCAAATCAACAGAAAAAGGATCAACTGAAAAAAAGAAAACATCAAAATCAACTAAAAAAGTAGCCAAAACAACAAAAGCTGCTAAATAAAAACGTATTCAAATGGGATAAACAATGACAGAAACAAAACCAATATGCCCAGGAGAAATGACTGCTAATGAGGCTGTAAAATTTTTTGATAATATTTGTGACGAACAAGGTAAAAAACTTGTAAAAGTTGCCAAACGCTCTAAATTACGAGAATTAATGGTTCAATTATTTATAAATAAATCAAAAAATAAATGTAAATTAGCGTCAGGTAAATACGTTCCGATTATTGTTTATCGTAAAAATCCGCATCGTGGCGGAGCTTGTTATTTTAATAATATTGATGCTCCGC
>JAGCRL010000273.1 GCA_017964705.1 Alphaproteobacteria bacterium | reverse complement strand
TTTTAGCTAGTGAATGTACTCAAAACGGTCTAAAATGGACAGCCGTTGCCGGTGCTATCTCCGGTGGTCAACAATGCGGTACTTGCGGATGCGCTGACGGATATAGTGCTGACATATCAGATGAGGAAGAATGTAAAGCAATCTGCGGTAATGGCATATCTTATACTGCAGATATAAAGGTTATTCAAGTTCCTCATACATCCTCACCTGGAACAGGCAACATGGACTCAATGTATATTTGCGGAAAATGTGAATGTAGTTGTGATACAGCTAATGGTTGGAGTAATACAGCACCATCAAGTAGCACGACGCAATATATTAACTTCTCTGAATTAAGTGGTGTTTACAATCAAGATTTCGTAACCCCTAATGAGCTACATTGCTATAAAGGAGTATGTAAAGATGAATACAATTACACTCCGACACAAGGTGATGGTTACACCTACACTGAAGTTGCAAGCTATGGAGACTTACATTGTTACACCAGAACATCTCAAACAACTACTCAATGTAGCGACTTTGATCAAGGTGATACACATTATGTCTTAGAAAGTGCTTGTAATCCTGCTCAAGGATGGCAATGGACATCTGCCGGTTCAAACTTTGTATCTGATGAAGGACAATGTGGTACTTGCACTCCAACAGCTTGTCCGAATTACACTTACACCTCTGTAACTGGCTGTCCGAATAATGAAACCACAGGTTACCCAACCTTAAAAGCGGTTAGCTTATCAACAACCGCAGGTGGTTACACAGGTGGTCAACCTTGCTACTCTTGTGTATACGACTGCAACACAGGTGAAGGTTACTACAATCAATCCTCTACGTGTGAAGCCGGTGGTCACACTTGCAATCCGGTAACAGTGAATAATATAGATGGCCAGCCTGTAACCTGTTACTCCAGAGTACAGCAGCCGAGCCACTGTAGCGACTTTAATAGTGGAAACACCCATTATGTACTTGAAAGCGTATGTAATGCTGGCGGCAATAAATGGCAATGGACAGCTGCTCCCGGAAAGGTAGCCGATGAAGGAGCATGCGGTACTTGTCAAGGTGTTTGCTCTGAGGGTTATTCAAATACCATAACTCAAGATTCCGATTGTGCCAGCTATTGCGGTGCAGGTGCAAGTTATATGGCTAATGTTACCCAAAGTGAAAATCCTGTAGATGGTGAAGATTATTTAATATGTGGTATGTGCGCTTGTGGTTGCGGTACTAATGGAAGTTCAACAGAACCTACCACAGGCTCAGAAGCTTTCATCCAATACACCATATTTACGATGCCTGATCATTCGGAAAACTTTGTAAATAATGCCGAAGACTACTGCTACACAGCAACTTGTAAAACTGGTTACTACTCTGCTTCATCAACTAGTGATGGTTACACCTACACTGAAGAAGCAAGCTATGGAGACTTACATTGTTACTCCAGAGTTACCAGTGCCTGCTCTTCTTTTGATGTGGGCGATACTCATTACGTCTTAGAAAGCGAATGTACCGGCTCTGGTTGGCAATGGACATCTGCTGGATCAGATTATATGTCTGCTGCCGGACAATGCGGTCTTTGTGAAGCTAAACCTTGTGACCCTGGCCACTCCACTGCAAAATCATGCGGTAGCAAAGGTGAAAATGGTTGGGAAGTAATACCTACCGGTGAAATGAGCGGAAATGAGGCTTGCGGTACATGTAAAGAAAAAGATTGTCCTGAATATTCTACCTACAATAGTGTCTGCCAGGTAGTAGATGGCTTACAAGGCATGGCAGGAACAACTGTTGCAAGCGGTGGCAATGCCTACCATGGAGAAGATGCTTGCTATGAATGTTCTTATGATTGTATGTACGATGACGAAGAAATGTGCAAACAAGACAATGGCAGTTGCCATGAAATAACTTCCGGTGTAGGTCAAGGTTGCTGGGTAAGCGATAGTGGCCATACTGTAGCAACAGATGATGCTATGACCATGGTTAACACAATTCGTCGTGATGTTACTACATCAGGAGAAGAAGATGTTGAAGTCATCCGCAGCTCTGATAATATCGAAAACATGGTTGATGAAGAATTCAATACTACCGGTATGATTAACATTATTCATAATTCAACCGGTCGTGCTGTCGGTATCTATGGTGAAAAAGGTAACACGGTTACCAACCGTCAAGGTGCCTCAATTAACATTGCAAACAACTCCGGCGGTAAAGCTATCGGTATTTACTCCGAAGCCGGCGGTACGGTTGTTAACGAAGGCGATATCAAGATTACCGACCAAAATCAAACCGGTACTGCGATGGGTATTTATGGTGAAGGCGGCAACAAGATTACCAACGAAGCCAGCGGTGTAATTGATGTTACCGGTCAGAATGCCTATGGTATTTATGTTGAAGATGGTAATGGTTCTTTAGTTGAAAACAAAGGTGCCATTTATGCCAGCGGTAGCAATGCCCATGGTATCTACATTGCAGAATCTGCCGATAACAGCACCGTATTAAATACTGGTTCGATATACTTAAACGGCACCGAAAAAGGTGATGCCGGCATAACCTTAAACGGCGGTTCATTACGCAACGCTAACCTATTAAGCTTTAACGGTGATGCAGATTTGAACACGTTAGGAGGTTTGGTATACTTAGAAGATGGCGGTGTATATGAAGCAGAAAGCTTATCAGGTGACCTAAATGTCGGCAGCTCAAATGTATTGGGCGGCAACCAAGATGTTTATGTATCCGAAGGTGCATTGCAATCTGATAATATTGATGACTTGAATTTATCATCTGAATCCGCATTATTTGAAGTATCTGCTCGCAAGAATGACAATGGCGGAAATGACGTTGTTGCCGAACGCAAGAACTTCAGCGAATTCACACCAAATAAATCCATTGCCGAATACTTGGAGAAGAACTATCAAGAAGGCAACATGGAAGACATGTATGATAGCGTTAAGTCAGAAACCACTGCAACCAAGGCAGAACTAAACTTAGCCAAGAACTTAGGCTATGACATTTTGCCGAACTTTGCAGATGAAAACTATATGGCCTTAAAGAGCCTGAACCGTAACATTTCAGATACAATGTTAGAGCCAAACAATGATCCGTATCGCATTGTTGCCGGCGCTGATCATGTCAACTTACAAACCAAAAACGAAAAGACTCTTTCCGGTTATGACATGAACGCCAGCTCAATCTATACGTTTGGTGACAAGCGCTTAAACAACTGGAACCGTTTAGGATTAGGTTTAAGCATAACCAAGCTATCCTCAAGTTATGATCGTGGCGGAGACAGAGATTTGAACATCTTCAGCGTATTTATGCCATACGTACATAACTTTAGCGACAAGTTACGTTTAGCTTCGGTATTGAGCGTTGGCTACGGTGATGGTGATTATGATCGTGGTTCAAGAAGAGAATCAGACATTACCGATATCTTCTACGGATGGGGTAACGAATTGCGCTATACCATGGATTTGAACGGCTTTGCTGAACTTGAACCTGCATTAATGTTGAATGCTATGGGTTATACCGAAGACGGATTTGATGAAGATGCCGCCGATGGTATCAGAAGCAAGAAGACACAAAATATGTCTGTTGAAGCAGGTATCGGTATGTTCTTAAAGAAGAAAGTATCACTGGCACGTTATGGACGCTTAGGGTTCAGAGTTGGTGGTGCATACTATCGTGAACTGGCAGATCCGTATGACGAGATCCAAGCCCAAAGAAAAGGCAGCACCGGCTGGTATAAGATGAACGATTACGCGAACATCTACGACCATGACCGAGCTGTAGTTGAAGCGGCAGTAGATTACGAATACAAACGGTTCTCCGCATATGTAAAATATAACGAGATGCTGTTGAAACGCAATCGTCCGCAAATGTTCGACCTCGGCATAAAATATAACTTCTAGTTAGAAAAAAGCCTCTCGAAAGAGAGGCTTTTTTTTTGCATATAGCAACATATTTTATAATTTCCCTATACTCACAACCCTCCCCCTCTCCTCTGCGCATAAAGGAGGAAAATTTAAGTAGCAATATATTTTATTTATTTCCCCACTGCAACATCACGCTCTCTCACTCTCACTCTCACCTTCCCCCTTCTCCACCGCACATAAAGGCGGGAAATTTGAGATGGATAGAAGTGAATGTCCGGTAGCAAAAATCTAACACCTCAACTTTTATCCCCCTTCTCCACCACACATAAAGGAGGTAAATTTGAGATGGATAGAAGTGAATGTCCGGTGGCAAAAATTCTAGTTTACACAATAGTAAATGAATTTTTGCCAATTCCGGCTTCCATTCACGATTAGACGCTCAAATTTACCCCTTTATGAGGGATTCTAACTCATCCAAATAATAACTAATTAAATTCAACCCGCCTTGCCAGAATTCACGGCTTTCCGGATTGAGACCAAATGGGCGAAAGATATCTTTATATTCACCGATAGCAGTTTGCGAAAGAAGATGCAGATATTTATCTTCAAAATTTTTCACTTTGCCGGTTAATTTAAGCCAATAAAGAGAATTGACGACACAATCCGCAAACGAATAGGCATAAACATAGAATGGTAAGAAAAAGAAATGTCCGACCTGTTCCCAAATAGCAGCAGAATTTTTATCAACCACTACTGCAGGGCCAAGACTTGCTTTCATTTCCTCTAGCCATATTTCATTGAGGCGTTTGGCAGAAAGTTCACCTTGTTTACGTTCTGCGTGAACACGCGTTTCAAAAAAGTGGAAAGCGATTTGACGAATGGCAGTATTAATCATATCATTAATTTTCATGGCTAACAATGATATACGTTCTTGCTTAGTTTTTGCACTATTAAGCATTGATTGAAACACCAACATTTCGCCGAATACGGAAGCGACTTCTTCGGTGGTCATTCGTGTCGTTTCGTTCAAAACGCCGTTTTTTCTCCGTAGCTGATGATGGCATCCATGACCTAATTCATGAGCCAGTGTTAAGACATCATTACGTTTACCAACAAAATTAAGCATTAAAAACGGATGTTCTTCAACTAACGGACCGGAACAAAAAGCACCGCTACGTTTGCCTTCTTTAGGTGCCACATCAATCCACGGATTTACAAAAAATTCATGCGCAACATCATACAATTTAGGTGAAAATTCTTTATAAGCACTAAGCACTATTTTAACGGCATCGTTCCAGCTATACTCGCGATCTGTTTCAATCGGTAACGGTGCGTTTCTATCCCAATAATTAATTTTTTTCACACCCAAAAGTTTTGCTTTTAATTTATAAAAACGCCAAGCGATATTTTTGTAGTTATCTTTAACTGTTTCTGCCAAAGTATTAACTGTAGCATCGCTGACATCTTCTGATAGATTACGCTCAGACATCGGTAATTTAAAACCGCGTTTTTCATCTTCGGTAGCCTTATCTTTAACAATCATGTTATAGATATAACTAACCGTAAAATTATTTTCTAATGAAACACGATTAATTTCCTTGCCGGCTAATTCACGCATTTTAGCATCCGGGCTTAATGAAAGTTTGCTAATTTCGGCATCATTATATTTTTTACCTTTAACCGTATATAAAAGGCGAGCCATATATTCTTCATAATAACGCACCCAAGCCGAACCGGAAGTAACACTTTTTTCAAGCAGGGTTTTTTCAACATCTTCTTTTAGTTCATAGGGTTTAAAACGCCGCATTCTTTTAAGGTATGGCGCGTATGCTTGCACACGTTTATCAGAAAGCAATTTTTTTTCTGCAGCGGTACTGAGTTTATTATATTCCAACGAAAAGAACAATAGATTCCCATCTGCATCGGTTAATTTTTCAACGACTTTTTGATACAGTGCC
>JAGCRL010000272.1 GCA_017964705.1 Alphaproteobacteria bacterium | reverse complement strand
TTGCAAATGCCTGGGACTAAAAAATATAAAATGCCGTTTAAAAGTATAACTAAAAGAGACGGTACATTAGCTGATTTTGATGGTGAGAAAATATATAATGCAATTTTAAGAGCCGGTGAAAGCACTATGGAATTCAGCCAGGATGATGCATGGCTCTTAACAGCTCAGGTTATGAAAATTTTGGCTCATAAGTATGACGAATCTCTCCCTTCTGTTGAAGATATTCAAGATGTTGTTGAACAAGTATTGATTACCGCCAATTATTTTAAGACAGCTAAGGCTTATATCTTGTATCGCGACAAGAGGAATCGGATGCGTGGTGATGGCAAAACGGTTATCGATGTTGAAAGTTCCGTTAATGAATATTTAGAGAATTTGGATTGGCGTATTAAAGAAAATGCTAACCAAGGGTATTCCAATGGTGGTCTTATTTTGAACGTAGCTGGTAAGGTTACAGCGAATTATTGGTTATCCCATGTTTATCCGGCAGAAGTTGGTGAGGCCCATAGAAACGGAGATATTCATATTCATGATTTGAGCATGTTGGCAGCTTATTGTGCCGGTTGGTCTTTGAAAAATTTATTACGTGAAGGATTTAATGGTGTTCCCGGAAAAGTTGAAGCCGGCGCTCCAAAACACTTGAGTTCTGCTGTTGGACAAATGGTTAACTTTATGGGAACTCTGCAAAATGAATGGGCAGGAGCTCAAGCATTTTCTTCGGTTGATACATATTTAGCGCCATATGTTCGTAAAGACCATTTAAGTTATGAGCAGGTAGAACAAAGCATGCAAGAACTTATTTATAACTTGAATGTTCCATCACGTTGGGGGTCACAGACTCCGTTTACAAACTTTACTTTTGATTGGGTTTGTCCGGAGGATTTGCGTGATCAAAAGCCTTTTATCGGAGGTGTTGAGCAAGATTTTACCTATGGTGATTTAAAAGAAGAAATGGCAATGATTAATAAAGCCTATATCAATATTATGATGGGTGGCGATGTTAAGGGACGTCCGTTTACTTTTCCTATCCCAACATACAATATGACATGGGATTTTCCTTGGGAAGATGAAAATACTGAACTTCTTTTTGAAATGACTGCCAAGTATGGTTTGCCTTATTTCCAAAATTTCTTAAATTCTTCATTAAAGCCAGGGCAAATTCGTTCTATGTGTTGCCGGTTGCAACTTGATTTAAGAGAATTACTTGCTCGCGGTAATGGTTTATTTGGCTCTGCAGAACAAACCGGTTCTGTTGGTGTTGTTACAATTAATTGCGCTCGCTTGGGATATGTTTATAAAGGTGATGAAGCTGGTTTGTTTGCAAGAGTTGATGAGTTGATGAATATTTCCAGAACATCACTTGAAATTAAGAGAAAAGTTATTCAAAGGTTGATTGATAATGGTTTGTTCCCGTTTACAAAGAGATATTTGGGAACGTTGCGCAATCACTTTTCTACCATTGGTGTTAATGGTATGAATGAAATGATTAGAAACTTTACTAATGATGAACATAATATTGCAGATGCTTGGGGGCAGGCATTTGCTGAAAAATTCCTTGATTTTATTCGTGATAGGTTAGTTAAGTTTCAAGAAGAAACAGGACATATGTATAATTTGGAGGCAACTCCGGCAGAAGGTGCAACAACACGTTTTGCCAGAGAGGATAAGAAGCGTTATGTGGGAATTATCCAAGCTGGGACTCCTGATGCGCCTTTCTATACAAACTCTTCTCAGTTGCCAGTTGGGTATACAGATGATCCTTTTGAAGCTTTAGATTTGCAAGCTAAATTGCAATCAAAATATACAGGAGGTACGGTGCTTCACTTGTTTATGAATCAACGTATTTCTTCTGCAAAAGTTTGTCGTGATTTTGTTAAGAAGGTACTGGCTAATTACCGCTTACCATATATCACGATTACGCCGACATTTTCCGTTTGTCCGAAGCACGGATACATTGCCGGGGAGCACGAATTCTGTCCGATTTGTGATAAAGAAAAAAAGGCAGAGAAGCTAAAAAATCTTGCAAAAATGCAAGAAGTGGTGTAATATATTATAAGTATGAAAGGGAGAAAGATGAGCAATATTATTAATATTGAAGACGTTAAATTAGATAATTCTGAGAGACAGCGTTGTGAAATTTATACTCGTGTGATGGGCTATATTCGGCCGACAACGGAATTTAATGTTGGTAAAAAAGGTGAGTTTAATTCAAGACTTTGTTTTTGTGAAGAAAAAGCTATTTCCGGTTGCGAATCACGTGAGTGCGTATGTAAATCTGAGACAGTTATGTCTTTAGCTGCCGAGTAATTGTTTACTTATCAGTTAGAGGGGGAGCATTTATGAGCTCTATACGAATCGGCGGTATTGAGAAATTCAGTATCGTCGATTTTCCTAATCGGATGGCGGCTGTTGTTTTTATGCAGGGGTGTCCATGGCGTTGTCCTTTTTGTCATAATACACATTTACAAGATGTTAATGGACAAACGAATATTGTGTGGTATAAATTTATAGATTTTTTGAAGCAACGGAAAGGAATTTTAGATGCAGTGGTCTTCTCTGGTGGGGAACCGTTGGTGCAAAAAGGGCTTAAGGAAGCTATTATGGAAGTGCGTGACTTGGGGTATGAAATCGGGTTACATACAGGCGGGTACAGTCCTCAGCATTTTATGGAAGTTTTACCGCTCACGGATTGGGTCGGCTTTGATATCAAAGCGCCGTTTGAAGAAAAAAAATACAAAGAAATCACAGGTGGCGCAGCGGACATTGAAAAAGTCAAAGAAAGTTTAAATATTTTATGTGATTCAGGGAAATCTTTTGAGTGTCGAACAACATGTGATCCGCGTTTTTTAACGATTGAGGACATTTATAAAATTGCAGACACATTAAAAACTATGGGTGTTAAAGAATACTATTTACAGAAATATAGACCAATACCTGATGATAAAAATACGAGTGAAGAACAATGTTTATCGTTGGTTGAAAATGAGCAGTTGAATGATTTTTTAAGAAATTGTTTTGAGATTTTTGATGTTAGAAAATGAATATATAGAAATTAAGCATGAGCGTTTTATTGTCGATATGATGTATGCCCGAGCAAACAATATGTTAGGGCAGGCTATTTATCAAGAAATAGGTTGGGGAAATAAAGCTGTTGTACATAAAGATTTGTGGCAAAAATTGGAAAATCTTGTGCCGGAGTTGGTCAAAAATAAAATGAAAATGAAGATTTGTGATGCATATCGGCCGAAAATTGCGCATGAGATGATGAAAAAACTTATTCCGATGAAAGGATTTTTTGCTGATAATGCTGAGCGCTCTCAACATTGCTTAGGAACGGCGGTTGATGTATGTTTATGTGATGAATACGGGCAAGAACTTAGTTATCCGACAAAAGTTGATGCTTATGATGCTGTTCTTTCTAAACAAGTGTTAAGCGGAAATATAGGGGCTTTTACAGAGCATCTTAAAAAGGCAAGACATGATTATTTTGCAGAAGGGTTAAAAAAGGAGATAGAAAACCGGGAGTTCTTAAAAAATTTGATGGAAAGTGTCGGATTGGAGTCTATACAACATGAATGGTGGCATTATAATTTGCCAAATGGAAAAATTGACAATTATCCTATAGTAGATTTAAGAGGAAAGTTTTAAGAACAAAAAATCCGCCAAAGTCATTGACGTTTTTTTATATGTAGCAAGTGCTTTTAAAAGCACCTTTTCTTGTTGATAATTTTGATTTTTTGACTGTTTTTGTTTGCGAAAAAATATGATTGTGCTATATAGTTAAAAGATACGTAATTAAAGGATAAAAAGAGGTTTTACAATGGCTGAAATGACAGAAGAAGAAATTATTAAAGGTGAACAAGCCTATAATGCTGATTCGATTAAGGTCTTAAAGGGTTTAGATGCTGTACGCAAAAGACCTGGTATGTATATCGGTGACACAGATGATGGCTCAGGTTTGCATCACATGATTTATGAGGTTTTGGATAATGCCATTGATGAGGCCTTAGCCGGTTATTGTGATAAGACAGAAGTTATATTAAACCCGGATGGTTCTGCGACCATTCGTGATAATGGACGTGGTATGCCGGTAGATATGCATGAAGAAGGTGTTTCTGCAGCAGAAGTTATTATGACAGAACTACACTCCGGCGGTAAGTTTGATAATAATTCTTATAAAGTTTCCGGTGGTTTGCATGGTGTGGGTGTTTCTGTGGTTAATGCGCTTTCCACATGGTTAAAGCTCAAAATTTGGCGTAACGACCAACAATATGAAGCTACTTTTGCAGATGGAAATGTGGTAGAACATATTCATGTAACCGGTTCAACTCCCGGTAAGCATGGTACAGAAGTTTCTTTCTTGCCGTCGCCGGCGACATTTACACAAACAGAATTCAGCTATGATGTTTTGGAACGCGCCATTCGTGAAAAGGCCTTTTTGAATTCCGGTGTTTATCTGAAACTTATTGATAATAGAGATAACGAGCCAAAAGAAGTTGTTTTTCATTACGAGGGCGGGTTGAATGCGTTCGTTACACACTTAAACAAGGCAAAAGCACCATTGCATGATAATATTATTAATTTTTCTGGAATAGATAATAATATTGAAGTTGATGTGGCCATGCAGTGGACAGAGGCTTATAACGAAAGCATGCTTTGTTTTACCAATAATATTCCGCAAAAAGACGGTGGTACGCATTTGGCCGGGTTTAGAGGTGCTCTAACCAGAACCATAAATAATTATATCCAAGAAAACGGCTTGCTTAAAAAAGATAAGACGGTAATTACCGGTGATGATATGCGTGAAGGTCTTACTTGCGTTTTATCCGTAAAAGTTCCTGATCCTAAGTTTTCTTCTCAAACCAAGGATAAGCTTGTTTCTTCAGAAGTACGTCCGGTTGTGGAAGGTGTTATGGGTGAAAAACTTAAAGAATGGTTGGATGAACACCCAAATGAAGCAAAAATTATTGTCGGTAAAATTGTAGAGGCCGCCACAGCTCGTGAAGCCGCTCGTAAGGCTAGGGAGCTTACTCGTCGCAAAGGTGTGTTGGATATTTCTTCTTTACCGGGAAAGTTAGCAGACTGTTCAGAAAAAGATCCGGCTTTATCAGAAGTATTTATCGTGGAGGGAGATTCTGCGGGTGGTTCTGCAAAGCAGGGACGGGATAGAAAGAATCAAGCAATTATGCCGCTAAGGGGTAAAATTTTAAATGTTGAGCGGGCACGTTTTGATAAAATGCTCAATTCTGCAGAAATCGGAACAATTATTACCGCACTGGGTACGGGAATTGGTCGAGATGATTTTAATGCGGATAAATGTCGTTATCATAAAATTGTAATTATGACCGATGCTGATGTTGATGGTGCACATATCAGAACATTGTTGCTGACTTTCTTCTATCGTCAGATGCCGGAATTAATTGAGCGTGGGTATGTTTATATTGCCCAACCGCCACTTTATAAGGCAAAGCGAGGTAACTCCATTATTTATCTTAAAGACGATCGTGAAATGGAAGATTATTTGATTAACGGTGGTTGTGAAGATGCTTATCTAGAGATGTCTGACGGTGAGCGCATTATGGGGCAAGATTTGGTTTCTTATGTAGAAAGCACAAAGAAAGCGCGTAATCTTATTTCTTTGTTGTCGGTTAAGGCTCCTGAGCGAATTTTAGAGCAAATGGCCATATACGGTTTGTTTGATAAAGATATATTGGTAGATAAGTCTCGTTTGCAGCCGGAATTAGATAAATTGGCGGCACGTCTTGATGCCTTAGAAGCCGAATATGACCGTGGTTGGAAAGCAGAAATTTTAGATAATGGTAGTATTTCTTTTAATCGTACTTTGCGCGGTGTTAAAGAAGAACACATTGTCGGAGCGTCCGTGCTTGAGAGTGGAGAGGCCAAATTGTTGAATGGGATGAAAGAGTTTTTGGCAGAAAACTTTACACATACTTTGAAACTGGTTGCCAAAGGCGGCTCAGAAACGTTAATTGCCGGTCCGGTAACATTGGTTGATGCGGTTATGGCAGCTGGTAAAAAAGGTATTAGTTTGCAACGGTATAAAGGTTTGGGCGAGATGAATCCGGAACAACTTTGGGAAACCACGCTTGATCCG